>CAMIVJ010000001.1 GCA_946401765.1 uncultured bacterium
CGTGGGCGGCGGGTCGAATGCGATGGGACTCTTCGCGGGATTCCTCGACGATCCTGAAGTGAAGCTCGTGGGCGTTGAGGCCGGCGGGAAGGGCGTTGCGAGCGGCGAGCACGCGGCGTCGATAAACGGCGGGCGCCTCGGCGTGCTGCACGGCGCGAAGACGATGCTTCTGCAGACGGACGACGGGAACATCCTCGACACGTATTCCGTCTCGGCCGGGCTCGACTATCCCGGCGTGGGACCCGAGCACTGCCATCTGCACGACATCGGCCGCGCCGAGTACACGGTGATCGACGACGACGAGGCCATAGCCGCCTTCGACGCGCTCTGCCGCTTCGAGGGCATCATCCCTGCGCTCGAGTCGAGCCATGCCCTCGCCGAGGCCATCAAGCGCGCGCCGAAGCTCGGCCGCGACAAGATACTTCTCGTCAATCTCTCGGGACGCGGCGACAAGGACATGGAGAACGTGATGAGGTACAAGGCGTCTCGCGCAACCTCGTCACAGGTCTAACGCATTACGTCAAGAAAGGCATCAAGATGAATACCCAAAGAATTACCAGCGCATTCGCAAAGGCTGAATCAGAAAACCGCGGCGCGTTCGTGGCCTATCTCACGATCGGATTTCCAAGTCTCGACGAAAGCGAGAAGGCGATAGACGGCGTGATAGCGTCCGGCGCGGACATAGTGGAGCTTGGCGTGCCGTTCTCCGATCCGTTCGCTGACGGCGGCGTGATACGCTCCGCCGCATACGAGGCGCTGAGGCAGGGCGTGACGATCGACCACGTGATAGCGCTCGCGAAGCGCGTGCGCAAGCGCCATCCAGAAACGGGGCTCGTGCTCTTCTCGTACTACAACCTCATCTTCTCGAAGGGACTCGAGAAGTTTGCGGCGGAAGTGGCGGACGCTGGAATCGACGCTGTGCTGGCGGTTGACCTTCCGCTCGAGGAGCGCGAGGAGCTGCTGCAGGTGCTGCGTCCGCACGGCATCGGCTACATTCCCCTCATCGCGCCCAACACGCCTATCGAGCGCGTTGAGGAGAGCGAGGCGGGGCTTGAGAACTCGTTCCTGTACGTGATCACCGTGATGGGCATCACCGGCGCGCGCGCGGAGCTGCCGAGCGATCTCGCCGGGCGCCTCGACAAGATACGCGCCGTCTCGAACCTTCCGGTGGCGGCAGGATTCGGCATCTCGACGAAGGCGCAGGCCGAGGAGGTGTGCCGCCATGCCGACGGATTCATCGTGGGCTCCGCGCTCGTGAAGCGCCTTGCCGAGGGGAAAGAGCCGTGCCTCGGCTGAAGGTATGCGGCATTGCCGACGCCGCGTTCGCCGTTGAGGCGGCGCGGCGCGGCGTCGACTGCCTGGGCCTGATCTTCGCCGAAGGCTCGCCAAGGCGGGTGACCGAGGAGCGGGCGCGGGAGATCGTGGGCGCAGTGCGCCAGGCTGGATTCTCGCCTCGGTTCGTGGGCGTATTCGTGAAGCATCCCGTCGCCGAGATCGCCGAGATTGCCTCTAACGTGGGATTTGAGGTGATCCAGCTTCATGGAGAATACAGTTCGGACGAAGTCGTATCCCTGAAGGCGCAGGGATACGAAGTATGGCGACTGCATGGTCCTGCCACTGGGAGAACGGGCATCTTGCCCGTTGACTCGTGTGAAGACGCCGTGCTGCTCGACGGCCGGCGCGGAACCGAGAGCCATCGCGCCGACTGGTCGCTCGTGGCGCCGCTCAAGGCGGCCGGGCGGCGCGTGGTGCTCGCAGGTGGCATTTCCGCCGCCAACATCGCCGATGCGGCAGCGACTGGCGCCGACGTGATCGACGTCAATAGCGCGATAGAGTCCACGCCTGGCGTCAAGTCGCTGACTCTCCTAGACGAACTTCTCGCCGCGTGGAAATCAATGTAGGCCCTGGACCTCAGAGGTCCGGCTACGCCGCGATGATGCAAAATTTGTCGGGAATTGCTTTCTGTAGTATCTACAATGCCGCAGATGTGGTATAATTTTCCTCATGGGCATTCGTAGAATATCAGGCGGCGTGTGCGCCGCAAAGGGCTTCAGGGCTGCAGGCGTTCCCGCTCGCATCAAGTACGAGGGACGCAACGACGTGGCCTTGATTGTATCCGACGCGCCTTGCGCGGCGGCGGCCATGTTCACCACGAACGCGGTGGCCGCGGCGCCGGTCGTGTACGACCGCGCGGTCGTGAAGGGCGGGCGCGTTCAGGCGATTCTCGCGAACAGCGGCTGCGCTAACGCGTGCACCGGCGAGGATGGGCTGCGCGACGCAGAGCTTTCTGCGCTCACGACGGCGGGAGAGCTTGGAATCGATCCAGGGCACGTTCTTGTGGCCTCGACGGGCGTCATCGGGCGCCGTCTGCCGGTGGACAGGCTGCTTGCCGGCATGAAGGCGGCCGCGGCGAAGCTCGAGCGCTCCGATGCTGCCGGCCTCGCGGCCGAGCGCGCCGTGATGACCACCGACACGAAGCCCAAGGAGGCTGCGGTGCAGACGAAGATCGGCGGCCGCACTGTCACCGTTGGCGGCATGTGCAAGGGCTCCGGCATGATCGAGCCCAACATGGCCACGATGCTCGGCTTCATAACGACGGACGCCGCCGTGACGCCCGCCATGCTGCGGCGCGCGTTGAGGCTAGCAGTGGACGTGACGTTCAACCACGTGGTTGTCGATGGCGACGAATCGACGAACGACAGCGTGTTCCTGCTCGCCTCGGGCGCGGCGGGGAACGCGTGCATAGACAAGGCGGGACCCGACTTCGACGCGTTCGTCGAGGCGCTGACTGCGGTGGGCGAGTCGCTCGCGCGCCAGATGGCGGCGGACGGCGAGGGCGCGACGAAGTTCGTGGAGGTGTGCGTGCGCGGCGCGAAGACGCGGCGCGACGCCGAGAGGGCCGCGCGCGCGATAGCGAAGAGCCCGCTCGCGAAGACGTCGTGGTTCGGCAAGGACCCCAACTGGGGACGCGTTCTCGCGGCGGCAGGCTACTCCGGCGCCGCGGTTGACGATCGCCGCGCCGAGGTCTTCTACGGCCGCACTTGGGCCTACCGCATGGGGCGCGTTGCCGATGCCGCCCAGCTCGCGAAGCTCGAAAAGGAGATGGCGGGGGCGTCCCTCAAGGTGACGGTGGACCTCCATCTTGGTGACTTCTCGGCCACGATATACACATGCGACTTCTCGCTCGACTACGTTCACATCAATGCCGACTACACAACATAGCGTCAACGGCGAGAGAGTCTTCAGCGTCGCTCAGCTGACGATGTCGATAAGGAGGAATCTTCTCGCCAACAACGAGAAGATAGCGACCGTGTGGATAGAGGGCGAAGTCTCCGGCATGCGCATCTACCAGACGGGCCACAGGTACTTCTCGCTCAAGGACAAGGACGCCGTCATCAACTGCGTTCTCTTCGCCTTCTGCGTGAACGGATGCGACGACGCCTTCAAGAGCGTGCTTGCCAAGGGCGATGCCGAGGCGAACGGGCTTAAGGTGCTGGTGCAGGGCGAGCTCGACCTCAACATGTCGCGCGGGCAGTACTCCTTCAAGGTGAAGAGGCTGAAGCTGAAGAAGGACGACATCGGCGAGCGGATGGCGCAGTTCAACGCGCTCAAGGCGAAGCTAGAGGCTGAGGGCCTGAACAAGCTCGACCATCCCGAGAGGCGTCGCGCGCTGCCGTTTCTGCCGCGGCGCATAGCGATCGTCACGTCTCCGGCCGGCGCTGTGATCCACGACATGTGCGACACGATCAACCGACGGTTCCCGAATGTGGAGATACGCCTCTATCCGGCGAAGGTGCAGGGGCAGGGAGCGGCTGAGAGCGTGGTGGCTGGAATACGGTTCTTCAACGGAGAGCTGGTTGGAAGCGACCCGGCGTGGCGGCCTGACGTGCTGATCGTGGCGAGGGGTGGAGGCTCCATGGAGGATCTTTGGGCCTTCAACGAGGAGGTGCTGGTGCGCGCGGTGGCGGCGAGCGGAGTGCCGGTGGTGTCGGCGGTGGGGCACGAGAGCGACGTGACGCTGTGCGACTACGCGGCCGACCTGCGGGCCGGCACGCCGTCCATCGCGGCCGAGCGCGTGGTGCCGGTGAAGGCGGAGCTCATCGCGCGCGTGAAGGATCTCGCTTCACGCCTCAGGCGTTCGCCGATGGGGTTCGTGGAGAACCAGATGCAGCGCGTGGACGACCTTGCGCATCGTCTTGAGCTGGCGCCTGGCGGCGTGATCGCGCGCTGGGAGCGCCGCGCGGGGGAGCTGGCGGCCCGGCTGGCGCCGGCGGTCAAGGAGGCGCTTGCGCGGGCGGATGGAAGGGTGCAGCGCGCCGCGCGCAGTCTCGAGCTGCTGAATCCGTACAGCGTGCTGGAGAGAGGGTATTCCATCACGTCCGGCGAGGACGGAAGGGTGGTGCGCGACGCGGCGGAGGTGCGAAGCGGCGAGAGGCTCGTGACGCGCCTCGCGAGCGGAACGGTGGAATCCGTGGCCGTGTAGAGCAAGAGGAACTGCGCATGAACAGATTCATTAGATTCATTCTTGAGAAGATGCGTCCGCACGTAGAGCGGCGCACAGGATTGGTGGCGTTCGCCGCGACCGACCGCGGCCTGGTGCGCCGCGACAACCAGGACTCCTTCGTGTGCGCCGCGTCTCACGCGTTCCTCTGCGTGGCCGACGGCATGGGCGGCGGCGCGGAGGGCGCCACGGCGAGCCGCTGGGCGTGCGAGGACCTTTCCGCTGCGTGCATGGCGGCGGGTGACGATCTGGACATGCGCGAGGAAGCCGTCTGCGATGCTCTGAAGGAAGTGAATTCGCGCATCCGCTCGTACGCGAAAGAGCACGGCTACAAGTCGATGGGCACCACCGTGGCCGGTCTCGTGGCGGGGCCTGGCGACGTGACGCTCGCCCGCATCTTCCACGCCGGCGACAGCCGAATCTACCGCTACCGCTATGGGCGGCTCGATCTTCTCACGCGCGACCACACCGTGGGAAGCGAGCTCGGCAACGCCATGGCCGCAGGCGACGACGCGCAGGCTCAGGCGCTAAAGGCGCGCAGCAACCCGCTCGCCCACATCCTCACGCGCGCCGTTGGCACGGAGATGATCGTGCGCCCCGAGTGGAAGACGGTGGACGTTCAGCGCGGCGACCGTTTTCTGCTGTGCTCGGACGGCGTGCACGACATGCTCGACGACGCCTCCATCTCATCCCTGCTCGCCTCCGCCGCCACGCCTCGAGTGGCCGTTGCCCGCATCGAGGCCGCGGTTCTCAAGGCAGGCGCGAACGACAACTACACCATACTCTGCGCGTACGCCGTTGCGCAGAGGTCCTCCCGCTGACCCACGCCCCACGAACCACGAACCACGAATCACGCCCCACGAACCACGAAAATTCCCACCCTCTTCCATTTTCCCCTTGCATTTTCCCGCAAAAAGACCTATAATCTTCATCACGAACTACCCAAAGAAGGAAAAACATGAAAAAGATTCTGATGGCTCTTTCCGTTGTGCTCGCATGCGCGGCCGTTTCCGCCCAGGACGCCACGCCGCCTCCCGCCGCGCCCGCTGGCACGGTCGTGGCCAAGACGCCCGCAACCAAGGCATCCTGGCCCGTGTGGCTTGCGTTCAACTCCGCCAAGGACATCGACGTCGTGGGCTTCCGCTTCACGCTGCCCTACGGCAGGTGCGAGGGCGTGACCGGCTTTGACATCGGCGTGTACGGCAGCTGCCGCTATTTCGAAGGCGTGCAGGTGAACATCCTCCGCAACGAGGTGCAGGATGTGATGGCCGGCGGCCAGCTCGGCATCTATAACTCCGCCGGCCGCGCAGACTGCCTTGGCGTGCAGCTCGGCCTCTTCAACGAGGCGCGTTCGATCCGCGGCGTGCAGGTGGGCGTCATCAACCTCGCCGACAACCTCTACGGCATCCAGGTGGGCCTCATCAACCGCGCCGAGACGGCGTACGGATTCCAGGTTGGCGGCGTGAACGTGATCCGCGAGAGCGACCTCGCGTTCTGCCCGATCGTCAACATCGGCTTCGACAAGCTCACGCCGATGCTGTAAAAGAGACATGAACATACATCCTTTTTCCGCAGTCCGCCCCACGCCAGCAGCAGTGCCGCGTGTGGCGGCTGTTCCTTATGATGTGGTGGACACCGCCGAGGCGCGTGCGCTTGCCGCCGGCAATCCCGACAGCTTCCTCCACGTGTCGCGCCCGGAAATAGACATGCCGGACGGCACCGACTGCTCTTCCGACGCGGCGTATGCCCAGGCCCGCAGGGCCTTCGACGCGCTGCGCGCCGCAGGCACTCTCGTGCAGGATCCCGAGCCGCGCTTCTACGCCTACCGCCAGACGATGGGCTCGCATGTGCAGACCGGTCTTGTCGCGACGTTCGACACGAAGGAGTATCTCGCCGGCACCATCAAGCAGCACGAGAAGACTCGCCGCGACAAAGAGGACGACCGCACCCGCCACATCGAGATTCTCCGCGCCCACACCGGGCCCGCCTATCTCGCGTATGCCGACGAGCCCGCGGTGGACGCCATCGTTGAGCGCGTGTGCGCCGCCGCGCCGCGCGACGACTTCGTCGCCCCAGACGGCATCCGCCACACGGTGTGGGATGTTCCAGCTTCCGAGAACGATGCGCTCGTCGCTGCATTCGCCAAGGTGCCCGCCGCATACATCGCAGACGGCCACCACCGCAGCGCGGCCGCAAGCCGCTACGCGCGAGAGAACGGCTTCGCCGGAGAGTCGCGCTGGTTCCTCGCCGTCGCATTCCCCGCATCGCAGCTCAAGATTCTTCCATACAACCGCCTCGTGGCGGATCTCAACGGCCTCACGCCCGAAGGGCTGCTCGCGAAGGCGCGCGAGGTGTTCACAGTGACGGAGGCCTCTGACGGCGCGCCCGCCGCGGGCCGTCATGCGCGCATGTTCCTCGGCGGGAGATGGTATGATCTTGCATGGGATATACCGGAGGGCGCGGACGTGGTGTCTTCCCTCGACGTCTCCGTTCTGCAGGACCGCTTCCTCGCGCCCGTTCTGGGCATCGACGATCCCCGCACATCTCCGCGCATCTCGTTCATGGGCGGCGTTCGCGGGCTCGACGAGCTCAGCGGCAGAGTGGCCTCGGGCCGCGCGGCAGTCGCGTTCTCGATGTATCCTGTCACTGTTGGCGAGATGATGGCCATCGCCGACGCAGGCGCGATCATGCCGCCGAAGTCGACGTGGTTCGAGCCGAAGCTTCGTTCGGGACTTTTTGTGCATGTCGTGGATTAGGCGCCATTGGAAACGTCTTCTCGTTCGCATTCTGCGCGAAAAGGCCCCGCCCACGTTCATTGCGCGAGGGTGGGCGATCGGCATGTTCTACGGCTGCACGATTCCGTTCGGCTTCCAGCTGCTGCTGTCGATCCCCACGGCGCTGATATTGCGCGGCAGCAAGCTTGGCGCCACGCTCGGCACGTTCGTCACGAACCATTTCACGATATTCGTGATCTATCCTGTCCAGTGCTGGCTGGGGAACCGTCTGCTCGGCGGCAACCTCTCCTATGGACACATCGTGGCCGCGCTCAAGGAAGTGATTCAGGAGCAGAGCTGGGAGAGCGTGCTGCAGCTGGGCGGCGAGCTGCTGGAGGCATTCTTCCTCGGCGGGTTCGTGCTCGCGGCGGTCTGCGTGCCGCTCACGTATTTCGCGGTGCTCAGGTTCGTGAGCTTCAGCCGCGCTAGGCGAGAGGCGCGAATCGCGCGTCGCCGCGCCAAGCGCATAGCCCGCAGGGAGCACAAGGAGGCAAAAGTTGAAAGAAGAAAGAAGTGATTTCAATGCCGCGGCCAATCCGTTCGCGGAACGTCTCGACGATCTGGCGAAGGCGGTGCGCCGCCGCCGTCTAGACGCAATGCTCGTGTTCGGCGAGGCGAACATCCGCTCGCTCACCGGGCTCGTGTGCGACAACGGCTGCCTCGTGGTGCGTCCAGGCGCAGCGGACGCCACGGCGTTCATCACCGACTTCCGCTACGTGCCGATGGCCCACCGCGTTGCGCCGTGGCTGCGCACCGTGGAGCCGAAGAAGGGGCAGGGCCTCGCCGGAACGGCGGCCGATATTCTGAAGAAGGCAGGCGTGAAGGTGGCGCGCCTCGGCTTCGAGCGCGCGATCAGCGCGGGGCTGTATCTGAAGCTGCAGACGCTCTTCAGGGGCGCGAAGCTCGTCGAGGCAGAGGACGAGGTGCTGAACCTGCGCGCGGTGAAGACCGTGGACGAGATAACGCGCCTCGCCGCCGCAGAAGCTCTCAACGACGCCATCTGGCGCGACGCGCAGAAGGACTTCCGCGCCGGCATGACCGAGAAGGAGATGCAGCGCATCATTCGCGCCCACATGAACGCGCGCGGCGACGGCGAGGCGTTCGAGACGATCGTGTGCGTCGGCGCGAACGCGGCCGAGTGCCACCATGTGCCTGACGACACCGTGTGGCAGAAGGGCGAGCCTCTGCTCGTGGACATGGGCGTGAAGCTGGACGGCGTCTGCTCCGACATGACGCGCTGCATTCGTCCCTCGCGCTCATGCGCCGTTTCCGCGGAGTACGAGAAGATCTACTCGATAGTCCTCGAGGCGAACATGGCCGCCATCGCCGCCGCAAAGCCCGGCATGACCGGTAAGGCGCTCGACAAGGTGGCGCGCGACGTCATCCGCAAGGCCGGCTACGGGAAGGCGTTCGGCCACTCCCTCGGCCACGGCGTTGGCTACGAGATCCACGAGATGCCCACCGCAAGCTCGAAGGGCGAGACAGTGCTCAAGCCCGGAATGCTCGTGACGATCGAGCCCGGCATCTACCTTGAGGGCAAGCTCGGCGTGCGCATCGAAGACCTTGTGCTGATCACCACCACCGGCTGCGAGGTGCTCTCGCACAGCCGCAAGTAGAAAACCGAAGGAAGGAATGCAAAAATGAAGAAGGCTACAATCGAAACGTCCATGGGCTCCATCACTCTCGAGCTTGACGACGCGAAGGCTCCTGTCACAGTGGCGAACTTCCTCGACTACGCGAAGGCGGGCCACTACGACGGCACGATCTTCCACCGCGTGATCGACGGCTTCATGATCCAGGGCGGCGGCTTCACGAAGGCGATGGACCAGAAGCCCACAAAGGCGCCCATCAAGAACGAGGCGGCGAACGGGCTCCTCAACAAGCGCGGCACGATCGCCATGGCCCGCACGATGGTGGTGGACTCCGCGACGAGCCAGTTCTTCATCAACCTCGTGGACAACGACTTCCTCAACTTCCGCGCCCCCACGCCGCAGTTCTTCGGCTACGCCGTCTTCGGCAAGGTGACGGACGGCATGGACGTTGTCGACAAGATCGCCAAGGTGAAGACCGGCAACTCTGGAATGCACCAGAACGTGCCCGAGGAGCCCGTGGTCATCAAGAAGGTGCACGTGCTTCCCTGACCCCATGCAGAAGAGGATATTTCTTTCTCCGCCCTGGACGGGAGCCGCTGAGCGCGAGGCCGTTGACGCCGCGTTCCGCTCGGGCTACATCGCGCCGTGCGGTCCGCAGGTGGACGCCTTCGACGCGGCGTTGGGCGAGCTCTCTGGCCAGCACGCCGCCGCTGTGGCTTCAGGTACCGCTGCGCTCGATCTGCTGATGGCCGAGTTCGGCGTAGGCCCGGATACGACGGTCATATCATCAACTCTCACGTTCCTCGCCACAGTTGGCCCAGCCGTGCATCGCGGCGCGAAGGTCGTGTTCGTGGATTCCGACGCCACAACCGGCACCATCTCGATTTCTCTTCTCGAAAAGGCCCTCAAGGCGGTGGCGCGGCCGCACGCGCGCACGCTTGTGATCGCGGCCGACATCTATGGCCAGTGCTGCGACTACGACGCCATTGAATCTCTCTGCGCCGAATATGGCGCGACGCTTGTGGTGGACGCGGCGGAAAGCGTGGGCGCCACGTACAAGGGGCGCGCGGCGGGGTTTGCCGGCGCGGCGGCGGTTTATTCGTTCAACGGAAACAAGATCATCACCACCTCTGGCGGCGGCGCTGTGCTTTCGCGCGACGCGGAGATCGTGGCGCGCGCCCGCTGGCGGGCGCAGCAGTCGCGCGAGAGCGTTCCGTGGTACGAACACCGCGAGGTGGGATACAACTACAGGATGAGCAATCTGCTTGGCGCGCTTGGGTGCGCGCAGCTTGAGAGGCTCCCGGAGATCGTGAAGCGCAAGAGAAGGATATTCGACTTCTACCAGGCGCTTTTCTGCGGCGACAAGCGTCCGGGCCATCAGGTCTCGCCGTATCCGTGCGGCGACTTCACCAAGTCCACGCGCTGGCTCAGCGTTTTTCTATTTCCGTCGCCAGCGGAGCGCGATGCGGTGGCGGAGAGGCTTGCCGCGGCCGACATCGAGACGAGGCCCGTGTGGAAGCCGATGCATCTTCAGCCCGTCTTTCGCAAGTGCCGCAGGTTCGGCGGGAAGGTGGCGGAGGATTTCTTCCGGCGCGGGCTCTGCCTGCCCTCCGGCGCGGGCATGGGGCCCGCGCAGCTCAGGCGCATTTCATCTGCTGTCCGCGGCGAGGCATGAAGAGGTTGTTCGACATTGTCCTTGTGCTGATGGCAGCGCCTGCGTGGGCGCCGCTTGCGCTTCTGGTGGCGCTCGCGGTGCGGGTGAAGCTTGGCGCGCCGGTGCTGTTCCGCCAGGAGCGCGCGGGGAAGGGCGGAAGGCCTTTCACGATGGTGAAGTTCCGCACGATGCGCGAGGGCGAGGGAACGGACGCCGAACGGTTGACGCGGTTCGGGAGGTTCCTGCGCGCGTCGTCGCTGGACGAGCTTCCTGAGCTGCTGCTGGTGTTGAAGGGCACGATGTCGCTTGTGGGGCCGCGTCCTCTCCCCGTTCGCTACCTTCCGCGCTACACGCCAGAGCAGATGCGCCGCCACGAGGTGTGCCCCGGCATAACGGGTTGGGCGCAGGTAAACGGACGCAACATGCTCTCGTGGGAGGACAAGTTCGCGCACGACGTGTGGTACGTGGACCACCGCTCGCTCGCGCTCGACTTCAAGATTCTGGTGCTCACCGTCCTGGCCGTCTTTCGAGCGTCGGGCATTTCCGCCGCCGGCGAGGCAACGATGGGCGAATTCAAGGGAGGCAACCAATGACACACGACATCATCATCGTCGGCGCGGGCGGCTTTGGCCGCGAGGCCGCCTGGACGCTCGAGCGCATCAACGAGGTGACGCCCACGTGGCGCATCATCGGCTTTGCGGACGACGACCCCGCCCTTGCCTCCGGCTCAATCGAGGGATACCCGCTTCTTGGCACTCCAGAGAAGGCGTCGTGCGACTATCCCGGCGCCGCGGTTTTCGTGGCGGTGGGCGACAATGCCACGCGCGAGAAGGTGTATCGCCGCCTTCGCGGGCACGACTTCCCCGTGGTGATCGATCCTTCCGCCGAGGTGGCGCCCACCGTGGAGATGCGCCATGGCACGTTCGTGGGTCCGCGCGCCGTCATTTCCGTCGGCGCCGAACTGGGCAAGTTCGTGATCGTGAACGCGCGCGCCGGAGTGGGACACGACTCGAAGCTCGGCGACTTCTCCCAGGTTTGTCCTGGCGCTACGCTCTCTGGCCACACCATTGTCGGCGAACACGCGTATCTCGCCTCCAACGCCTGCACGGTGCCGGGCGTAAAGATCGGCGCGCGCGCGAAGATAGCCGCTGGCCTGCCCGTCTATGCGAACGTCGGCGAGGGTGAAACGCTCTCTCCATTCGGCGTCTTCCGCAGCTGACCAATGGGGGCCTCGAAGCGTCCGCGCCTGCATTTCATTGCGCCGATTGCACATGCAACCAGTTTCCGCTTGAAATAGCGCCCGTTTTTTGATAAAATATCGCTTTCAACCAACGGAGAAAAAGGAAGAATGGCAATAGTTCTCGGTCTGCCGAAGGGCAGCCTTCAGGAATCTACCTTCGCGCTCTTCAAGCGCGCGGGCTTCAATGTGTCGTGTTCGTCGCGCTCGTACTATCCCACGATAGACGACGCCGAGATCACATGCCGTCTGCTGCGCCCGCAGGAGATGAGCCGCTACGTGGAGCTTGGGCTGCTTGACGCTGGCATCTGCGGCTGGGACTGGGTGTACGAGAACGGCTCGGACGTCGAGGACGTGTGCGAGCTCAGCTACTCCAAGGCCACCTCCAATCCCGTTCGCTGGGTGCTGGCCGTTCCGAACGACTCCAAGATCAAGAGCGTGAAGGATCTCCAGGGCAAGCGCATCTCCACCGAGGCGCTCGGCATCGTGAAGCGCTATCTGAAGAAGAACGGCGTGAAGGCCGACGTCGAGTTCAGCTGGGGCGCCACCGAGGTGAAGGCTCCCGAGCTCGTGGACGCCATCGTGGACCTCACCGAGACCGGCAGTTCGCTGCGCGCGAACAACCTTCGCATCGTCGATACGATCCTCACTTCCACCACGCGGCTGATCGCCAACAAGAAGGCGTGGAAGAACAAGGCCAAGCGCGCCAAGATCGAACAGCTCAAGATGCTGCTTCTCGCGGCCCTCGAGGCCCAGAAGCGCGTGCTCGTGAAGCTCAACGCGCCCGCTAAGAAGCTCGACAAGATCGTTGCGGCCCTGCCCGCGCTGCACGCGCCCACGGTGAACAAGCTCAACGACGCCGACTGGTTCGCGGTGGAGAGCGTGGTGGAGGAGCGCCAGGTGCGCGACCTCGTGCCCGTGCTGAAGGCCGCCGGTGCAACCGGCATAATCGAGCTGCCGCTCAACAAGATCATTTTCTAGTTCAAAGTTCACGGTTCGAAGTTCAAGGCATGATCCGAGAACTGAGAACTCAAATCTCAAAAGGAGGTCCAAGATGGGTTCCATCAAGAAAAAGCGCCGGAAAAAAATGTCGAAGCATAAATACGACAAGCGCATGAAGGCGCAGCGTCACAAGAACAAGTAGTCCCGTCTGATGAACCTTATGTGTGCGGCGTTCGTTAAAGTAAAAGATGACAGCCGTACACACTAGATTTTCGTTGTGCCTTGCCGCCTTGATGGCGGGGACTCTCTTCGCTGGCGCTCAGGATCCCACAGTGCCGTCCGAGCGCATGGCGGAGAGCCTTAAGGCACGAGCCGCCGCCACTAGCGCGCTGCGCCTAAAGGCGCTGGTGGTGGGCGCTTCAGCAGATGGCGTGGCCTTGATCGGCACTTCCGCCCTTGGAGTCACACCCGTGCGAAGGGGCACGCAGTTCGCGGAGAGCGTGGACGGCGTGAGCGTGACGATGAAGGTGCGCGCGATTGGAGTGGACGGCGTGGAGATAGAGACGTCTCGCGCTTCCGCTCCGCTTTTTTTGCCCGGATCCTTCCAGAGCGTGGCCGCCCCCACGAACCAGCCAGCAGAGTTCGTGCGCTACGTCGAGGCCACCGAAGTGCCTCTCGAGCAGCTTCTGCGCCTTCTTGCGGACCAGACGGGCGTGAACATCTCCGCGAGCGAGCGAGCCGCCAAGAACCGCCTAGTCTCCATTTTTCTCCGCAATGTCACCGTGGCCACGGCCGTGGAGGAGCTTTGCCGCGCGACGGGACTCTGGTTCCAGCGCGAGAAGGGCTCTAACGTGATCCGCGTCACCACGATGGAGGAGTATGCCGAGAACCTCAGCTCCTTCCGCGAGGAGAAGACAGAGACGTTCACGCTTCTCTACCCCAACGTCGTGGAGGCCGCAGGCGTCATCTATGGCCTCTATCCCGACCGCACGCTCCTCTCGCTCGGAGAGGAGGAGGTTGACGAAGACGCCGAGAACGACCTCTCGCGCCGATTCCGCCGCTTCCAGATGATCTCCGACAACGGCGGATCCTCTTTCCTCAAGATGGAGCCGCCCGACGCGAATACCGCCGCAGGAGGACGCTCTGGCACTGGCACCTTCTCCTACAGCCGCGGCTCGGGCGCGCAGAACCGCCGCAGCCAGTGGGACTGGCTTCGCTCCGCCTCGCGCCTCTCCGGCCTAACCCCCGCCGAGGCGAAGCGCGTGGAGACCGCCTTCCGCCAGGGCGACACAAACCTCTTCGAGACGGTGTACGGCCGCAACACGGCGCAGGCCGCAAACATCTTCGTCACCGTGAGCCGGCGCAACAACCTGCTGATCGTCCGCTCGAGCGACGCCGCGGCGATGGACGCGATACGCGAGCTCGTGAAGCGAATCGACGTGCCCACCCCCATGGTGCTTCTCGAGATGAAGGTGCTTGAGTTTGACGTGGACGACGCCTACAACGCCACGTTCCAGTACTCCTTCAACACGCACGGCACGCACAAATGGGGCAGCCACGCAGGGCGTGACAGCCTCGAGCGCGGCACGTCCTCGGACGACGGCGACGGCACGTCCTCGGCGCTTACGCGCATAAGTCCGCTTCAGGGGCTCTTCTCGCCCGCAGCGCTAAACCCCGTATCGGAAAGCACGCTCGCATTCGCCGTTCTAAGCGACACGCTCAACGCCCAGCTCCAGCTGATGGCGCAGGACGGCAAGGTGCGCACGCTCGCGACGCCCGCCGTCCTAACCGCCAACAACGAGGTGTCGCGCATATTCAGCGGCGCCGAGTATCCCATCGTTAAGGGCGTCACGGCCGGCGAAACCACCACCACCGAGGCTGGATTCGTCACGCACGACGCCACCGTGCAGCTCGAGTGGGTGGACGTGGGCACGATGCTGCTCGTGACGCCCAGCATAAATGCGGACAAGACGGTGACACTGCACGTGGTGCAGGAGAACTCCGAGATTCCGGCCGAGAAGGTGCGCGTGCCGCTCGACGGCGGCAAGATGAACGAGACAACTCCCATCGACATCGTTGAGTCGCGCTCTCTTGCCGGCACCTTCGTGGCGAAGGACGGCATGACGGTGATGGCCGGCGGTCTCATCAAGGAGACGTGGAAGGAGGTCTATACCCGCACGCCCGTTCTCGGCTCGATTCCGCTCGTCGGGTTCCTATTCCGCGGCACCGAGAAGCAGAAGAAGCGCACGGAGCTTATCGTGCTCATAAAGCCGCACGTGATCTCCACGCCGATGGAGGGCGGACGCATCAGCCGCGAGCTGATGGAGGCGCTCTCGGCCCACCCGGCGGCTGATGGAAGGCCGAACATGGGAATCCACTTCGGAAACAATCCCACCAACAACGTGCCTCGCGCCGTGCAGGACGTGAAGCGCATGGTGCAGTGAGGCTGAGCGGATGAAGAACTGCACTGAAAGGGAAGGCTGCGGAATGAAGGCAAGAAAAGGCTTCACGCTCATAGAGCTCGTGATGGTGATAGCGCTGATAGCGATAGTCTCCACGCTCGCCGTGGGGAGAATAGGCGACATGCGCCGCACCGCCGCGCGCAAGGTGTCCATAGCCAACCAGCAGGCGGTGGCGCGCGCGGTGGAGACGTTCATTTCGCTGCACGACGGCAGGCTGGACAGGCTCGACTGGCTGATGGACGCGGAGACGCCGCTTTCGGTGCGTTCGGCAGACGACGGCTTCGACTACGCGCGCACGAACAAGACTGCCGGCACGGAAGGGTATCTCTACATGGGGCCTTGCAGGGCGTCCGGCATGAACTGGCCGTTCCCCGACACGGTTACGGAATCCAATTCCGGCCTCGCGCCTGAGCTGCGCGCGCTCCTTGTGCCTTATTCGCTCAACCAGGCCGAGGTGCAGGCGCTGAACAACTTTGGCCTGAAGTTCGTCATGGGCCACACCGTGTGGGCAGACAAGGCCCCGCGCGCCGCATACCGCGAGCGCGGAGAGGATGGCGCGTATCTGCCCGACGACGCCGCGGTGGGACTCGACCCCGAGCGTTCTGCATGCGTGCCGGCCATGGTCACGAACGGGCTAGTGGTGGCGGCAGTCTCGCCCGTCATAAACGCCGGGCGCGACGTGTACCGCGACTTCGGTCAGGCGCTGCTGCATACGGAGAAGGAGGATTCCGCATACACGGCGGCAGGCGCGCTCGCCGAGCTGAAGGCTACAGGAGGAGTGCTGCTCGCGTTTGGCCTCGGTTCGGAGGCGTCCATCGTGGGCGTTGCGCAGGGCGGGCTCGACTCAGCCCCTTACGCTGAATATCCTCTGCGCAGATACTACCGCCAGTACATCCTGCTCGTGCGCGTGAACCGCTGGCGCGGCGGCGTTCCCACGGCCGAGTTCGCGGGCGTCTTGGATCCATGCGGAAACACCATCCGCACCGCCCGCATCCAGGCGAAGTGAAGTTGCTTATTTGCTTTCCTTCCCTCCGAAACTCCGAAGCCTCGAAACTTGCAAACGCGGGGCGGGTTTGATATACTCTTCCCGATTCATTTAAGAGGATTCGTGTGATATGCTGCTTGAAGTCAAAAACCTTAGAATCGCGTTCCATCTGGAGGGACGCGAGACAGTGCCGGTGAGGGACGTCTCGTTTTCCGTGCCAGAGCACGGGCGCGTGGCCATCGTGGGAGAATCGGGCTGCGGCAAGTCGCTAACGGCGCTTTCGCTCGCGCGTCTCTCGCCCACCGATCGCGCATACATTTCTGGCGAGACGAAGTTCTCCGGACGCATCGCGTACGTTTTCCAGAACCCCAGCGACTCACTCAATCCCGTGATGCGAATCGCCGAGCAGATACGCGAGGCCCTGCCCAAGAACATGCCCAAGAAGGAGCAGAACGCGCGCATCATCGAGCTTCTCGCGCGCACCGGCCTGCCAGACCCCGCACGCGCCGCCCACGCCTATCCGTGCGAGCTCTCCGGCGGACAGCAGCAGCGCTGCATGATAGCGATGGCGCTCGCCGCCACGCCGGATCTTCTTGTGGCGGACGAGCCCACGACGGCCCTTGACGTGACCACGCAGAAGCAGGTGCTCGAGCTCATCGACTCGCTCGCCGCCGAAACCGGGATGGCCGTGCTGCTCATCACCCACAATCTCGGCCTCGTGGCGGGCAGAATGGACGAGGTGAACGTGATGTATGCCGGGCGCATAGTGGAGAGCGGTCCCGTTCTCGAGGTGCTTTCGAGTCCGCGGCATCCGTACACCAAGGGCCTGCTCGCGGCCGTGCCTGCGCTCGACGCGCCACGCGACGCGCCGCTTGCCGACATTCCCGGCACGGTGCCCCCGCCCGACGCCTGGCCTGACGGCTGCGCGTTCTGGCCGCGCTGCGCCTCCGTGCAGAAGCGCTGCAGCAAGGAGCAGCCGCCCGAGTGCGTCAAGGACGGCCGCCGCTGCGCCTGCTGGGCCGTGTCGCCGCAGTGACGGCGCTGATCGATCGTCCGGCGAAGAAGGATGACCTGCCGTGAGGGAGCGCCTGGCAAGCAGACTCGGATTCCTTATGCTGGCTGCGGGTTCCGCCGTGGGCCTGGGCAACGTGTGGCGCTTTCCGTACATAGTGGGTCAGAACGGCGGCGCGGCGTTCGTATTGGTGTATCTTGCCTTTCTCGCCTTGCTGGGCTTTCCGCTTCTAGTGGCGGAGCTTGGCATAGGGCGCGGGGCGAACCGAAGCCTCGCGGCGGCGCTGCGCGAACTGGCGCCGCCGGCGCATGCGAGATGGTGGGGGAGGCTGGGCGCAGCGCTCGCGAGCGGCTGCTTCGTATTGATGATATACTACACCGACGTCGCGGGATGGATACTCAAGTACACGGCTGACTACGCGTGTGCGCGTCCGCCAGCCGATCCCGGCGCGGCCTTTGGCGCGCTTTCGTCGAACGTGGGCATTTGCGCAGCGTACATGCTGGCCGCGGTCGCCGTGGCGGCGGCAGTGTGCCTTGCCGGCGTCGTTAAGGGCGTTGAGAGGGTGACGAAGTTCATGATGGTGAGCCTTCTTGTGCTCTTGGGGGCTCTCGCCGCGCGGGCTGTGGTTCTGCCGGGTGCGGCCGAGGGGCTTGCCTTCTACCTCAGGCCAGACTGGTCGCGCTTCATGGCGCATCCCTGGAGCTCTGTCTTCGACGCGATGGGGCAGGCGTTCTTCACGCTGTCGCTGGGCATAGGCTCGATGACGATATGCGGCAGCTACGTGGGGCGCGAGCATTCGCTCGTGAAGGAGACCGCCCTCATTATCGCGATAGACACCGTGGTGGCCATCCTCGCGGGACTTGTGATCTTCCCTGCCTGCTCCGCGTTCGGAATCGCCTACACTGCAGGTCAGGGGCTCATATTCGTGGCGCTTCCGAAGGTGTTTGCGCAGATGCCGGGCGGAGTGTTCTGGGGCTTTCTGTTCTTTCTTTTTCTCGCGTTTGCCGCGCTCACCACGGTGATCGCAGTTTTCGAGTGCCTGATAGCGGGGCTGATGGACTCGCTTGGCATGCGCCGCGCGGCGGCGACTGCGGTGGTGGCGGCAGCGGTGGCGGCTTTGTCGATGCCGTGCGTGCTGTTTGACGGCGTTCTGAAGTGGGAGGATTTCGCCGTGAGCCAGATATGGCTGCCGCTGGGCGCGCTGGCGCAGGGGCTGTTCGTGGTGAACGGCAGGATCGGCTGGGGATGGCGGGCCTTCAGGGAGTCGGTCTCCGAAGGAAGCGGGCCTGGGATGCCTGGATGGATGAAGTGGCACTACACGATCGTCATCCCCGTACTGGTGCTTATCGTGATGCTAGCCGGTCTCCTCCGCGGCTGAGACCGCTTTGGCAATGGTGTGCGGGCGGAGGATTTGGTATAATTTGAGTTGAGAAGTGAAAGGAGCTCTAATGAGAATCAAGACGTTGGCAATCGTGGCGTGCCTTGCTGCGCTGCATGTCTCCGCGGCGAACAAGTATCAGACGTTCGAATGGGAGAAGAAGTCGTTCGTGCCGTTCGACGCGGCGACGACTGTGACGCTGGAATGTCCCGATCCCGCAGCCGCCGGATGGCTCAGCGCGCACTACGCAGAATGGTACGGAAAGGCGGCGCCGAAGGTGGTTGCCGGCGCGACTGGTCTCAAGCCGGAGAATGGCGACGAGGCGTATGCGGCCTCGGTTGACGAGTCGGGCGTGAAGATCGCGGCGAACGCGCTTGCCGGCACGCGCTGGGCCTCATACACGCTGCGCCAGCTCGCAATAGCGAAGCGCGGCACCGTCAAGGCGGAAGGGCATCTCCTGCCGAAGCTGAAGATCACGGACCGTCCGCACCTCGCGTTCCGCGCCGTTCACCTGTGCTGGTTCCCGGAGGTGCGTCCGCAGCAGATGGAGCGCGCGATCCGCCTTGCGGCGCTTCTCAAGTTCAACTACGCGATCATCGAGCCGTGGGGAATGTACGAGAGCAAGAAGCATCCGTGGTGGCACTGGCCCAATCCCACGATGACGCAGGCGGAGGTGCGCCGCCTCGTGGCGATCGGAAAGGACATCGGCATCACGCTCATCCCGCAGATCAACTGCTACGGGCACGCCTCGTCGTCGCGCGGATGCACGATCAAGCACAGCGTGCTCGACTTCCACCCCGAGTACGAGCCGCTTTTCGAGCCGGCTCCGCGGGAGTCGGTCAACGGAAACCTGGACTGGGATGGATGGTGCTGGTGCATCTCCAACCCGGAGACGCAGCGCGTCATCAGGGAGCTGATCGCCGAGATGCACGAGAACTTCGGCAATCCGCCGTTCTTCCACATCGGCTGCGACGAGGCGTTCGGCGCGCAGACGTGCCCCGAATGCGTCAAGACGCCTCACGCGGAGTTGGCGCTGAGGCACTTCACCGGGCTTGCGGAGTTCATCCGGTCGCGCGGGGCGAGGGCGATGATGTGGCATGACATGCTGCTCGACAAGTCCGACCCCCGCTGGAAGGGATTCATCAAGTTCGGCGGCAAGCACGCGACGGAGATACTCGACGGACTTCCCAAGGACGTCGTCATCTGCGACTGGCAGTACTGGAATGCCACCAAGGACAAGGACGGCAAGCCCTGGCCGACGATCACGTACTTCAAGGAGAAGGGCTTCCCCGTGGCGGGATGCCCGTGGATGAACGACGGCGTAATGACGTCGATGGCCAACCACATCGCCGCGATCGGCGGCTTCGGGTTCATCGAGACCACCTGGCACCACCTGCGCGGATCCGATTGGGAGAAGATGTACAAGTGGGGCGCGTATGCCGCCTGGGGCTCGCCTGTCTCGCACGACGTCTCGTTCCAGAGGTCGCTGCGCCTCGTCGGCAACGACATGAAGGTGACGGACTACCGCGACACCGGCTACCTCAACCATCAGGTGCCGCCTGCATGGTGGGCGCGCTGATTTGTCAAAGAGCGGCTTGCCCGTGGGCGCGTGATTTGATATAATTCACGGCACCATGTTCCGAATCAGCCGGGAGATGGCAGAGGAGATCGGCCAAGCGCGACGAACAAGATGCCAGAGCAGAAGACATGCTACACTTTTGAACTCGACGAGGGGCAGCAGGAGAAGTTCCTGGGGCTCATCGCCGGGGGGTGCTATCGTCCGCGCAAGGTGCCCTACGCGCTGGCCGCTGCCGAGGGCGATGGATTCAACTGCGCGCTGTACGAGAAGGTGAAGCACGGCAGGCGCAAGCTGTGCGTGCAGGGCTCCAAGGCGCAGGACTTCGTGGAGTTCTTCCTGGAGCCTGGCGGAGTGGTGCCGGTGACGATGGGCGGGGGCATGGCCGATCCCACGGCGCCCGGCGTGGAGGCGGCGCACGGCGCGCACGCGGGAAGCGACGAGTCGGGGAAGGGCGACTACTTCGGTCCGCTCGCCGTGGCGTGCTGCTATGTTGACGACGCGCTCGCCGAGGAGATGCGCAAGATGCGCGTTGTGTGGTACGACTCGCGCGACGTGAAGCACGTGGACGAAGGGGGCGTGCGCGACTGCAAGCTCATCTCGAACAACGTCGTGCTCATGCGCATGGCCACGATGATACGCAGCCTTCTGGGCGAGACGCGCTACGCCATGGTGAAGATCGGCCCGGCCGCGTACAACCGCCTCTACGCGAAGATGCGCAACGTGAACCGTCTGCTCGCATGGGCGCACGGCACGTGCATAGAGGAGCTTCTCGAGAAGCAGCCGTCGTGTCCGCTCGTGGTGGTGGACCAGTTCGCGCCCACCGAGGCCACCATCAAGCGCGCCCTCAAGACGCGCGGCAAGGCGGTGACGGTGGAGCAGCGCCACAGGGCCGAAAGCTACTCGATGGCCGTGGCGGCGGCATCCGTGCTCGCGCGCGACGCGTTTCTGCGCTCGCTCTGCGACATGGCGCACGACGTCGACCCCTCTGCGCAGGTTCCGCTGGGCGTGGTGCCCATCGGCAGCAGCGACCCGCGCGTGCGCGAGCTCGCCGAGCAGATGACGCGCGCGCACGGCCCCACGTGGCTGATGAACCACTGCAAGGCGCATTTCCAGACTACGGACAAGGTTCTTGCCGCCTGCGGCAAGTCCAGACAGGATCTTCCGCCGGAAGGCCAGGTGGCCTCGGCGGTCAAAAACGGAGAGTATTCAAATGGTTGAGTTTTTCGCAAATTCGCTAGTGAGCGGATATTTCCAGTCGAGCGCGATGGGCCGCGGCATAGTGCTCATACAGCTGCTCGGCAGCGTTGTGATGTACACGATGATCATCGGCAAGTGGAGAGAGCTGCGCGGCATGGACACCGCCACCAAGCGCGTCACGCGCGACGTGATGGGCGCGCGCAGCGTGCTGGACCACTACATCCAGCGCAAGGAGAACGGCCACTCGCCGATCGAGAACATCTACTGGTGCACCTGCGACCGCCTGCTCAGGCAGCTCACGCCCGACGTTCGGTCTCTTCTGCTGGGGCGCGATCCAGACCGTGCCAACGCGGCGCTCACGAAGCACGAGATGGGACTAGTGAAGTCGCTCGCCGAACACGCGCTTGAAGAAGAGACCATACGCGTTGAGAGGGGCATGGGCGTGATCGCGACGGTTGTAGCGCTCGCCCCGATGCTCGGCCTCCTCGGCACCGTGTGGGGCGTCTTGGACGCCTTTGCCGACATGGGCGCGGCAGGCAGCGCCACCATCGCCACGATGGCGCCGGCAATCTCGTCCGCCCTCGTGACCACCGTCGTCGGCCTCATCATCGCAATCCCCGGCGTCGGCATCCACAACTGGCTCGGCGCCAAGGTGCGCGGCATCGTGACTTCCATGGAGGGATTCGTGGACGACTTCATGGGACGCATCGGACTCGAGTTCCAGGAGGGGAGAGCAGTCTGATGAGCCGCAGAGGCAGATATTCCAGCCGCACCGGCGGCTCGAAGGCGTCGATCGACATGAACTCGCTCATCGACCTCACGTTCCTTCTGCTCGTCACGTTCATGCTCACAATCCCCGCGCTCGAGCAGGGCGTGACCATCATGCTGCCGCGCGCTAAGACCGACACCCTCCCCAGCAAGAACGCCAAGGCGAACGTGATCACAGTGGACGTAAACCACCGCGTGTTCATGAACAACGTGCCCATCACGCTTGAAGATCTCAGGAAGGATCTCCAGGCCAAGGTCGCCGCCGATCCCGACGTGCCCGTGCATGTGCGCGGCGATGAACGCCTTGAATACGGCGCGGTTATGGACGTGGTGAAGATCGTGTACGACTGCCATGTGCGGAAGATGGCCCTCGTCACGCAGGAGAAGTAGCAGGGCCGGAGGCGCGTCACCATGTACGAAAGCGTTGCAAAGTCCGGACCTTTCACCACGCGCGCGCTGGTGTGTTCCATCGTCTTCCATGTCGGGCTGCTAGGCTTCTTCTGGATAATGGGAATGATCGTGACCCGCAAGCCGGATGTGATAATTCCCATCGACATGACGGTTGTGCCGCCATGGGCCGAACAGACCGACGATCCCAATCCGGATCCCAACCCACCTCCGCCCAAGCAGGAGGAACTGCCGAAGCCTACGCCGCCGCCGCCAGAAGTGAAGCCGCCAGACCCAAAGGTAGAGGCCGTGGAGAAGTTTGTGGAAAAGCCTAAACCCAAGACTCCGGAAAAGCCGAAGCCGAAGGAGAAGGTCGATCTTCGCATAGGTGCCAAGTTGATCAACAAGCCCGTTCCCGCTCCACAGCCAGTTGATCTGCGGAAGGGGGCCATAAAGGTCGACCCGCCGAAAATCATCAAGAAGTATGGCAGCGCCACAGCGAAGGACAAGCCGCTCTCGCCGGAAGAGTTCATGCGCCTCATGAACCAGGGCTACCGCATAGGAGCCGAGAATCAGATTGCGCAAAACGAAGTGCAGCGCTGCTTGAGCATCATCCAGCGCGTCATCCAGACGGAGTGCGACAAGGAGCATGTCAACTGGGCAGGCGTGCAGTCCCCCATTCTTGATCTTGCGTTCGGAAATGGCGGGCGGCTGACGCGATACGGGATTCACACCTCAAGCGGCGATCCAAACTTGGATCGGGTGGTCTTGAACGCGCTGAGCCGCATAGGCTCCATTCCCGGGCTTTCCACCACATTCCTCGACAGCGTCAAGGACGGAATCCTGCTGAAGGTCAAGGCGCAGTAGCTCGGCGCGCCCCTCTAGGCCGTGGCGGCTTCCATTCGACATGCCGTTCCAGTTGCGGGGAAGGCTAGAGCTATGGTATAATGACTGCATGAGGCAAAAAGGATTTTTCAAGATGTTCGCTGCCGCGAAGGCGGCGCCCTTCGTCGCGCTCGTCGCATGTGCGGCGGGAGGATGGGCGTGCCAGCGGGGAGGTGCGGCGCGCGCGGCCGAGGTCACGGCGGCGCCGTCTCCCGCGGCGGAGATGATCGTGGCGGGCCTCGGAGGATTCCGGGGAATCGCGGCGGAGGTGGTGTGGTTCCGCGCCGACCGCCTTCAGGACGAAGGGCGCTACGCCGAGCTCGCGCAGCTTGCAGCGTGGCTCACGTTTCTCGAGCCGCACACTCCTGAGGTGTGGGCGTACACGGCGTGGAACCTCGCGTACAACGTGTCCGTGATGATGCCCACCCACGCCGCCCGCTGGCGCTGGGTTGATGCCGGGCTCAAGCTGCTGCGCGACGACGGCCTTCACCTGAACCCCGGCGACCCCGTGCTCTACAAGGAGCTGGCGTGGATGTTCCTGCTCAAGCTGGGCGGTCCGCTCGACGAGGCAGGCGGCTACTACCGCGCGCAGTGGAAGGCGATCGTGGAGGGCTACGAGAAGACGGGAGAGCTCGAGAAGATCGGGCTCGAGAAGGCGCGCATGGACGCGGTGGACGCCGAGTACGGCCGTCAGGACTGGACCCATCCCTACGCGAGCGCGCTCTACTGGGCGGCTCGCGGCCTTGAGAGCGCCCGCAAGCTCCAGCACCGCGCCGAGCTCCGGCAGGTGATATATCAGACGCTCATGATGGAGACGCGCAGCGAAGAGCGCTTCGCGGCGAGGGCGCTCAAGGAGATGCGCACGGCGTACGCGGAGAGACCCTCCGAGATGCTGCTTCAGATAATGGTGAAGTTCAAGGAGACGCACGGGCTGGACTAGGCGTCCACCACCCGTGTCCGCGCAACATCATGCAGGACTTCGTACATCTCCACGTACACACCACCTACTCCCTCCTCGACGGACAGTGCGGCATAAAGCCGCTCGTGAAGCGCGCCCGCGAGTGGGGCATGAAGGCGCTCGCAGTCACCGACCACGGCAATCTCTTCGCCCTCAAGGCGTTCTACGACGAATGCAAGTCCAAGAAGGGCTACGGCGACCTTCCGCCGATCAAGCCGATTCTCGGCTGCGAGGCGTATGTGACGACGAGCGGCGACTACAGGAGCCGCGACAAGAACGAGCGCCGCCGCCACCTGATCCTTCTCGCGAAGAACCTCGTAGGCTACCACAACCTCGTGCGCCTCATCTCGGAGGCGCACATCAACGGCTTCTACTACAACGCGCGCATCGACCACAGCCTGCTCGAGAAGTACCACGAGGGCCTGATATGCTCGGCCGCGTGCATCGCGGGCGAGGTGGCTAGCGCTATCGACATGGACCGCATGGACGAGGCGGAGAAGGCGGCGAAGTGGTACAAGGACGTTTTCGGGGAAGACTACTACCTCGAGGCGATGCTGCACAACTCCACGAAGACCAACATCCCCGGCGCGGCCATAGACGAGCATCGCGAGCTTTACGCGCGGCAGATCAAGGTGACGAAGGGAATGCTTGAGCTTGGAAGAAGGCTCGACATCCCGGTGGTCGCCACGAACGACGTCCACTTTCTCGACGCGGCAGACGACGACTCGCACGACGTGCTGCTGTGCCTCTCCACCCAGAAGAAGCTATCCGACGCCTCTCGCCTCATCTACACCGGCCAGGAGTGGTTCAAGGACGGCGACGCGATGGCCGCGCTCTTCCCCGAGACGCCCGAGCTCATCTCCAACACCGTCGCGCTCGCAGAGAAGGTTGAGCAGTACGAGCTCGACTCGAAGCCCATCATGCCGAAGTTCCCCATCCCCGCCGAGTTCGGCAGCGAGACGGACGCGAAGTACGACGAGTTCGCGGACGATCCCGCGCAGAGGCGCATCCAGTTCGAGGCCGACTACCTCGACCACCTCGTGTGGGAGGGCGCGAAGCGCCGCTGGCCCGGCGAGAAGCTCACGGCCGAGAAGAAGGAGCGCGTGCAGTTCGAGCTGGGCACGATCCGCAAGATGGGCTTTCCCGGCTACTTCCTCATCGTGCACGACTACATCAAGGCCGCGCGCGACATGGGCGTGTGGGTGGGCCCAGGGCGTGGTTCGGCGGCAGGCGCCGCAGTAGCCTACGCGCTCGGCATCACAAACGTGGACCCCATCAAGTTCGACCTCCTCTTCGAACGCTTCCTGAACCCCGACCGCATCTCGATGCCCGACATCGACGTGGACTTCGACGACGCCGGACGCGGCAAGGTGCTCGACTACGTCACCTCGAAGTACGGCGCCGACCATGTGGCCCACATCGTAACGTTCGGGCAGATGGCCGCGAAGAGCGCCATCAAGGACGTCGGGCGCGTGATGGAGTATCCGCTTGCCGAGACGAACAAGCTCGCCGGCCTCGTGCCGGACACGCCGAAGATCACCTTCAAGGCGGCGATGAGCCCCAAGGACAAGAACGGCGAGACGAACAAGGACTACTCTCCAGAGCTCGTCGCCGCCTTCAAGAGCGAGGACCCCGTTGTCCACTCCCTCATGGAGCGCGCCGCGCGCCTCGAGGGCTCCATCCGCCAGCCCGGCGTGCACGCGTGCGGAGTGATCATCTCGCGCGATCCTCTCATCGACACCATCCCCGTGATGCCCACGGAGAACGAGACACTCCTCACCACGCAGTACGACGGACACTTCGTGGAGCCGGTGGGCCTTCTGAAGATGGACTTCCTCGGCCTCAAGACCCTCACCGTGGAGAAGGAGTGCGTGGCGCTCATCAAGCAGTTCCACGGCGTGGATCTCAATCCGGACGACATTCCGGACGACGACGCCGAGACGTATGCGCTCTTCGGGCGCGGCGAGACGACCGGCCTCTTCCAGTTCGAATCTGACGGCATGAAGAAGTACCTCATGGAGCTTCAGCCGAACCGGCTCGAGGACCTCGTGGCCATGAACGCGCTCTACCGTCCAGGTCCTCTCGCGTACATTCCCACCTTCATCGCCCGCAAGCAGGGCCGCGAGCCGATCAAGTACGACCATCCTCTGATGGAGAAGTACCTGAAGGACACGTACGGCGTCACGGTGTACCAGGAGCAGGTGATGCTTCTCTCGCGCCTCTTGGGCGGCTTCACGCGCGGAGAATCCGACAAGCTTCGCAAGGCGATGGGCAAGAAGCAGCTCGCGGTGATGGAGGAGCTGAAGGTCAAGTTCGTGGACGGGTGCCTCGCGAACAAGAATTTCCGCATCGACAAGTGGAAGGACGAGAAGGAGGCGCGCAAGCTCATCGACAAGATCTGGGACGACTGGAAGGCGTT
>CAMIVJ010000002.1 GCA_946401765.1 uncultured bacterium
AACATCATCGCCGTACTGGAGGTGAACAGCGGGCTCAAGAAGACCATGACGGCCATTCCGTGGGTTGCGCTTCCGAGCGATCCCGATGCGGCGGCGCTGCCGTCCATCGCCGTCAACAGCTACGTCCAGATCGGCCAGCTCGGCGCGGGCGACGCGGTCTATTCCATCGACGCCAATGGCATCTACGAGAAGTGGATGCTGGAGAGCGGCGACGGAAATGGCGGTGGCCTGCAGGGGACCACGCCCGCGCTTGCGTGGACTGCCGTGACGACGGTCGCGAACGACTCCAGCGGCGCCATGTCGGTGCAGGATGCGCCCGATCCGGCCACGCACGGGCTCAGCCGCGGCGCCGCCACGTGGGTGGAGCGCGCAAGCGAGGGCAAGCCGTACTTCCTCGTCGGGCAGTATGCGCCCGGAAACATCACCGTGAACATCGCCGGAGGGTCCGACACGGTTCCGGCCAGCACGATAATCGCAAACCCGAGCATCAATGCGCTACCCGTCAACTCGATCGCCTGGGGCGACAACCCCACCACCAAGGACACGATCGAGGTGTACAACGACAAGAACATCTGCTACAACCTGCAGTGGAACATGAAGAAGAAGGAGTGGGGACGCTCCGCAAAGGTGTGGGACGACACCTTCAAGGCATACCGTAGCCAGTGGCAGAAAGACTTCACCATCCCCGCCGGCACCGGCGTGCGGTACAAGCGCTGCGGAGGTGCTTTCACCGTAACGGTCAGCGCCGACCAGGTCAAAGAATCCGTCCAGTCGGGCACGGGCGAGTAAGGCGTTTGGCATCATAGGGGATTAAGACACATGAAGACAGTTCGCAAGACATTCCTTCTGCTTACGGCGTTCTCACTGTTCGCGAATGTGTTTGCCACGGATCCCGAGATCCTCTGGTGGCGTGTCCAGGACGAGGACGACCCGGAGTCTTTCGAGAACGTCAAGGTGACCGCGCTGGACGGCTCGCAGGTCAAAGCCGTTGACATTGACTACCAGGGCAAGAGCGTGAACGCGGTGCGTCTCCGCGTTGTGGGCGGAGGTGTTGACACCTATCTGCAGTTTGCTGATCCCGCCGTGCCGGCGATGAGCCAGACCTTCGCCCCGCTGCCCGGCGACTTCTACAACGACCTCAGCGGCTACACGGGCGCGGCGTACTCGTTCGCGGTCGAGCTGGGCAACTGGCAAGACGACAGCTGGACGATAATGGCGTCTTCGGGGTATGTTACGTTTGACATGCTGAAGAGAGAAATGCACCATGTTTACAACTGGTCCAACATCGACACGAACATCGCCATGCCCTGGCTGCCGTCCTTCACCGTGCCCGAGCCGTGCAGCGGCCTGCTGCTTCTGCTGGGCGGCGGACTGCTCGCGCTTAGGCGCCGCAGGAGGGCGTGAGAGTTCGGGGTTTCGGGTTTCGGAGTTTCGGGTTTCGAGGTTTCGGAGTTTCGGGGTTTCGGGGTTTCGAAGTTTGAGGGTTTCGAAGGTCTGAGAGCGACCTGTTGTTCGTGGTCTAGCAATTGCTGCGCGCCTGATTCCTAGCCCGGCCTAGCCAGGCCTATACCGGCCTATTCCCACTCCCCCCACAGGCTCTCGCCGCTTCTGCACTGGCGCGTCATTGTGAAGCGACAGGAGTGTCGCTTCCCCGATGGGAGCCGCGTCCGCATTCGGGGGTACTGTACAGGCGGCGCGGACTTTGCTATAATCTTTACTCGAAAGGAAAATCGTCGACATGAAGATCTTCTCGCTGACAGCTCTCGCGGCCGGTGCCGCGTTCGCAGGCACGCTCCAGATGCCGCCCACATGCACCACGCCCGACGGCATGGCCGTCGATCCCTCGGGGCGGCTCGTGATCGCCGCGCCCAACAACAACCACAAGCAGCCCGGCGCGCTGTTCCGCCTCTCGGCGCCAGGCGGCACGCCGGAGAAGTGGTTCGACGTGCCGGCGTACGCGGAAAGCGGATGGGCAAGCCCCATGGGCGTGTGCTTCGGTCCGGACGGCGAGCTCTACGTGTGCGACAACCAGAAGGCCGGCCATGGCCGCCTGCTGCGCCTCACGTTCAAGGACGACAAGGTGGCCACCTGCGAGACCATCGCATGCGGCCTCGAGAACGCGAACGGCGTCAAGTACCTCAACGGCCGCCTCTATCTCACGCAGGCGTTCCTGCGCTCGATCCCCGCACCCGACGGCGCGCTCACGAGCGGACTCTACATGTTCAGCGCCAAGGACCGCAACGTGCGCGTGACAAATACAGAGAAAGACCCGCAGCTCGTCTTCAAGGACGTCACCACTGGCCGCGTGAAGGTGGGCCTCAACGGCGTGGCCGTCACCTCCAAGGGCGTGATCTACACTGGCAACTACGGCGCGGGGCGCGTGTGGAAGCTCACTCCAGGCGAGGACGGCCGCATCGCGAAGAGCGAGGTGTTCGTGAAGCCCGAGGCCGGCGTTAAGACGCCTGACGGCCTCTGCGTGGACGACGACGACAACCTCTACATCGCCGACATGCACGGAAACCAGTCCGTGAAGGTGACGCCCGCAGGCGAGGTGAAGGTGGTGCAGAAGGGCGGCTTCAGGGCGCCCAGCGAGCCCTGCGTGTGGCGCGGCAACCTCTACATCTCCAACTACGGCGGCACCACGGTGGAGGAGACGCCTCTACGCTGAACATGCCCGAGCTGTACGACACGCACGCCCACTTCGGCGCGGAGGATGACGTCGACGCCATCTTCAAACGCGCGGCCGAGGCGGGCGTTTCGCATATCCTGGCGATCGGAGGCGACGACGAGCTGAACCGCAACGCGCTACGCACTTCTGGACGCGTGGCCCTTGGCTTCGACCGCGACCAGACAGCTCTCGCCGCCGAGGCGTGCGCCGCGCTGTCCGGCCTCGTGGCGGCGAACCGCGCGCGCGTGGCGGCAATCGGCGAGATCGGCCTCGACGCGCACTACACGCCCGAGACGCTTCCGGCGCAGTGCTCGCTCTTCGCGCAGCAGCTCGCGCTTGCTGACGAGCTGGCGCTCCCCGTGGTGGTGCACACGCGCGAGGCGGACGACGCGACGCTGGGCGTGCTGGACGAAGTTCCCTGGCGCCACGGCGAGCGCCTGCGCGGCGTGATACACTCCTACACCGGCTCCACCCGCTTCGCGGGCCGCCTGCTCGACCGTGGCTTCTGCGTATCGTTCTCTGGCATCGTCACGTTCAAGCGCTCCGACGAAGTACGCGCATCCGCGCGGTACGTGCCGGCCGACCGCCTGCTCGTCGAGACCGACTCGCCGTTCCTTGCGCCCGAACCGCTGCGCGGCCGCAGGTGCGAGCCGGCGTTCGTTGTGCATACCGCGCGCCGTATCGCCGAGGAACGCGGCGTTCCCTTCGAAGCGCTCGCCGCGTTCACCACGGCCAACGCCGTCGCCATGTTCGGATAGATTTTTGAATTGTGGACAGGGCGGGGATTTGGTATCATGTTCAATGTCATCTGGACATGGTGTGCTCTCTGACGCTGAAATCATCCTGAAAGGACAAACGAAATGAAAAGAATCATTGCCTGTCTGCTGCTGGGAGGACTTTCCCTCTCGGCGTTCGGCGAAACGGTGAAAGTGAAGTTCGACGGCAACGGCGGCAGAGCCTCTGCTGCGGTTCAGTCGTTCGATGACGGCGAGGAATATTGCGGTCTGCCCTCGGCCTCTCGCAATGGGTACTTGTTTGCGGGCTGGTGGACCGAGAAGGAGGGGGGCACGTGGGTGCCTGACTGCGACGAGTTCGACGCGAGCATTTTTGCGGGGCAGAAGACACCCACTCTCTATGCGCATTGGAAGGCTATCGTAAAGCTTACGCTTAAGGATGATTCTGCGCATGTCGACTGGGAACCCTGGGAATCTTACGGCCAAGGCGTGGTCGACTTTCTGAGCAGACCCGATCTAGAAGGCGGTGGACGCCATGATGGCAAGGGCACGGTAGAACTTCTGGAGGGCACAAGGGTCCGCGTGAAAGTGAACGCCACGGCCACGGACAAGAACGGCAAGGAGCTTTCGTTCCAGAAGTGGACGCTCACGCCGACGAGCGCCAGCCTGGGGACGGAATTCATGGCGTCGTCCAGCGAAACGGATTTCAACATGCCGGGCGTTGCGCTGACGCTTCAGGCGACGTACGCCGACGAGAACGTCTGCGGGCGGATGACGGCGATCGCCGACGTGGAGGACGTATATCTGAGATACGACGAAGTGTATGGCGGGGATGAGTATCTCGACTCGGCCACCGGCACTTTCGAGTGGAGCGTGGACAACGGCAAGACCTGGTACAAGGCGGCGCGGTACAGACATGACTACTATGGCGACTATGCGATGCTGAAGGCCGGCAAGTACGTCGTCACGTGGCGTTCCAACGATCCTAGCTGGAAGGCGCCGGAGAAGAAGACGTTGGTGGTGGTGCAGGCTGGCCGCGATGTCGAAGTGGAGGCGGACGACTTCAAGTTCATTCCGCATGTAGTGGCGGAGGCGCTGGCCAAAACGGGCTTCGAATATGCGGAGACGTCTGACGGCGGCACGGTCACGATCAATCCGAAGGACGGGCGCGTCACGGGCAAGACGGCCACGTTCACGGCGAAGGCCGCGAAGGGATATGCATTTCAGGGATGGAAGCTGCGCAGGACAAGAGAAGACGATCTGAACGCGATTTCCTTCATGGCCACATCGCCCACGTGGAAGATGGCGGAAGACGACGTGGAGCGGCTGAAGGATTTCATCCTTACGGCCGACAGAAGGGTGCATGTGGTGGCGGTGTTCAGGGCGCTTGAGGACTATTCAGCAGACGACATCGAGTTCAGCAGGTTTGAGTCCAGAGACGGCAGGGGCTACTTCGTCGGCACGGACGCGGGCGGTGACCTGGCCGTTGATGTGCGGGGCGTGGTGGGATGCGCGATGTCGTATTCGCTCCGCTGCGATTCTGCGGCGTATCCGCTTTCCTACAAGCTTGACGGCAAGCTGCCGGCGGGGCTGAAGTTCGACGCGAGAACCGGCGTTCTCTCCGGCGTTCCCACGAAGGCCGGCAGCGCCACGGTCCACGTCTCGGCCACCGATCCGGCGAAGAACTCGAAGACGCTCAGGGTCGATATCGAAGTTTCGCCTCTGCCTGGATGGCTTGTGGGCGATTTCCGCGGCATGATCAACGATGGCAGCCTGGACGACGACGACATGTGGGTTCCGGGGAAGTTCAACGGGCTTCTCGAGCTTGCCGTCACTTCGGCCGGGAAGGTCTCCGGCAAGGTTATCACCAGAGTCGGCACCCGTTCCGTCTCTGGGAACCTGGAATGGCGCGATCCGGAGGCGGAAGACATAGCGGCCGGAGATGAATACGGTCCTGACGCCGAGTTCATCTTCTGGCATACGGACGCGAAGGACGATTCGTATTGCCACGTCAACTTCCGTTCGGACGGAACGATCGACGGAGATGTGGACTCGTACTACAAGAACGAAGACCTCTTCGTCGGTGGCGAAATGAACGGCATGCGCCAGGACAGGGAACTGCTCGCGAAGTCGAATTTCATCGGCAAGTACTACACGTTCGCGTTTGGTTTCAAGACATACAGCGCCAACGGATACTACTGCGACGCCGATTATCCCGACTATGACCCTGACTCGCCTGACTACGAAGATTCAGTGGTTCAGTCCGGCTATGGCTATCTCACTCTGAAGACGGACATGAAGGGTGCGGCGAAGATCGTGGGCCAGCTGCCTGACGGCGAGAAGGTCTCCATGACCGCGCTCGTGCTGCCGGTGGGCCGGGATGGCACGGCGCAGCCGACGATTGCCGACATCTCGGCGCGCATCTACTTGTTCGCGTCGCCTTCCGCATACAAGAAGGCGGACTGGTTTGCGATGTCGCTTTTCGTCGAGCCCGACGGCTCGGCCATCGTTCCCTACGACCAGTCGGCATGGTCGCCCGCGCTGGCCACTTCGGGGGCGAACTGCTCGCCGGAGTGCGTCGAGGCCATGTCGGCGCAGGTATGTGGGCAGGGCGCGCTCTACAGCGAGGCCAGGACGCTTGAGGGCCACTACTGGAGCGTCAGATGCCCGTTCACCTTCCGGATGGGGTACGAGTTCTCCTACAGAAGCACGTACTATGACGAAGATGCCGACGAGGACGTGTACGGACCCGTTTACGAGTATGCCTGTCCGGCTGTCGAAGACTACACCTTCGATGTGCCGGTGATGGGAACCAGCAAGGGCGGGATAAGCATTATGCAGAAGGGCTTTGCGCCGTGGTACGACAAGGCCAGCGACACCTGGGTGTATTGGGAGGACAAGAACGGCAACAGAAATCCCGATCCGTCCATGCTCTCGATATCCTTCGCAAAGGCCACGGGCATCTTCACAGGAAAGGCGACCGCCTATTTCGACTACCCATTTAGCGACGAAGATCCAGTGGAGCACTCCTCGACCACCGTGACGAAGCACGCCTCCGCAACGCTGCCCTATGCTGGCGTGATGGTGCGCGAGGTGCGCGGCGGCGCCCTCTCGCTCACCGGCTTCGGCTCCGCCGTGCACAGCTACAAGCATACGGAAAAAGACGACAACGGCAAGTTCAAGACGTCCTCCGAAAAGATCACGCTTCCCGTCACAATTGCATTCCCGGAGGATTGATTGAGACGTCTCCCTATGCGCGATTTTCCGCGGATGACAAGTGCACTGAAAAATTTTTTAATTTTTTTCAAAAACCCCCTTGCGCATGGTCCGCGGATTTGATACAATATCGGCGCTTTCGAGCACTAGAGGCTTTTGGGTGGTCAGGCGGTGCCTAGGAACCCGGCTGGCGGTAACGCCAAAAAGTTGACAGTGTGGTAAAAGCAAGGTTAACCGCTTCCGAAGGCGATGCCGGGTGGCAAAGCTGGAGGAGGTAAAGAAAAGGAAAGAAACAAATGAAGAAGCTCATGCTCACGGCTGCTGTTGCGGCCATCGCTTCGGGTGCTTTCGCTCTCTGCGGCGAAGTCGAACCCATCCCCGCCATCATCGTGAAGGCTGCTGCCCGCACGGTCTACACCTTCAACTTCACTGGCAAGACCACGAAGGGTGCTGAGGGTGCCGCCATTGTCTCCCAGTGCGGCGAGACCTCCGAGGGCTGCATTGCCCGTATCCCCGCTAAGCTCAAGATCAAGGGCTGGCTCGCTCTCTGCGGCAACGGCTGCACCGAGATCAACGCCGGCACCGAGGGTGCGGCTGCCTATGCGTTCTGGGTGCTGAAGCCTTACAAGGGCTGGATCAGCGCTGATGACGTTGCGCTGGACTTCGCCGGTGGCGAGTTCCCTCACGTGATCGGCAAGAAGCCCAACAAGGCTGAGGCGTTCGGCACGCTCGCTGGCACGGTGGTCTTCGCTGATCAGGCTCAGTGGAGCCTCGGAGATGGTCTGTATTTCGCCGGTCTCGGCAAGTACAAGGCTCCTCTCTACAAGAAGATCAAGGGCAACTTCGCTGGTTCGCCTGCGGCCTCTTGGTATGTCTCCAACAAGGTCTGCAAGCAGTCCTCGCCTTATGACTGCGAGACGCTCACGCTCAAGTGCGATGAGACGCCCAACACGGTCGCGTTCGGCAAGTGGACGATGAAGTACAGCAAGTCCGCCTCCAAGAAGTTCCCCAGCAAGACGCCCAAGACCCCCAGCTGGGCCACTGCGGCGATCGTCGTCAAGGAGTCGTAATTTGACAATCTAGTTTGTCAAATGAAGCAAGAGGGGGTGGCGGGATTAAACTCGCCGCCCCCTTTTCAATGTTGAAGGAACATGACATGAAACCGTTTGCCTGCATAGCCGCGTCTGTCGCAGTTGTCCTTTTCATCCTCGGCTGCTCCGAGAAGGGGAAGGAAGCCTCGAAAACCAACGACAAGGGAACGATGGCCGGGCTTTCGGAGAATGCCGTGTTTCTTCGCGTCAACGGACAGAGTTTCACCAAGCACGACTATCTTGTCACCTCGTCGCTTTTCGACAAGATGCACAGGATGCGCGCTGGCGATCCGCTCACCGGGCCCAACCCCAAGGCGGAGCGCGCCACGGAACTGCGCTGCGAATATGTAGTGAGCGAGATCAAGCGCCGCGCCCTCATGGCGCAGTTCGCAAAGGAAAACAAGGTCACAGCCTCTGAGGCGAACGTAAAGAAGGCCGAGGAGCTCTTCCTGAATGTTGTAGGGCGCTCGAAGAAGAAGATTGAAGAAGTCATTGCCGAATATGGCCAGGAAGACGGCGCGCGTCTGGCGGAATACCTCAAGGGCGATGCCGTGGATCTGACGCTGCGCGAACATTTTGATCCGAGCAATACGCTCCACATCACCGATGCCGACATAATGGTGGTCTCAAATCGCATCCAGCAGAGCATTGCGATTGCGGCCGAGTCAAACAAGGTTGAAAAAGCCCTGCTAAATACGGCAATTCTTGCGATTAAGAATGGCATGCCGTTTGCCGATGCGGCAAGAAAGTATTCGCTTCTCCCAGACGAGGGAACGGAGTGGGAAGATTTTGACAGCGACGATCTTGCCGACATCAAGGAGCTTGGACAGTGGGTGAAGACTGCCAAAGTCGGCGACATTTCAGGAGTGCTTGAGCTTGACGACGGCTTTTCTGTGGTAAAGCTTATCGCCTATGAAAAGGAAGGCGACGATGAGCCCAAGTCGCCGGTGTGGCTGGCCGACCAGCAGAAGGAGGAGGATGACGACGATCCTCCAGAGGAGACCTGGACGATGGTTAGAATCTGCCGCAAGGCATGGGATCCGTTCGAGCCCATGACGCGCAAGGAGATATTCGACGCCCTCACCAAGGCCCGTAGCAGGGAGATCCAGAAGAAGATAGGCGACGCGATTATGTCTAAGGCCGTCATAGAGTGGCCGCATGGCACAAATCTCTTCAACGTGGTGGTGGGCAAGAAGAAGCCTGCGCCAGCGCCGGCAAAGTGATTTCAAATCGAACGCAAAGGAGCGGAACAATGAAGACAGGCATAAAGATTGGAAACTGGGGCAAAGTTCTTTTTGCCTCGCTTTTCGCCATGGTGGCGCTTGGCGCGCAGGCGATAGACAAATCCTTGCAGGCAATACTTGATGTACGTGATCCCAAAGGGGAACCTGTCCGTCCTGGCTACTGGCACGCGGATCTTGCGGCGTGCCGTGCAAAGGCCGAGAAGGAGAAGATTCCAATGCTCGCGGTGTGGAGCAACGACGGTTGTTTCCACTGCCAGATCTTCGAGAAAGCCGTAAATTCCGACGCATTCAAGGAATGGCAAAAGACAAGTGGTTACATCTACTGCTTCATCTGCAGCGAGGATGCAGACTCCAAGCAGGGTTCCGCCAACTACACCTGGTGCAAGGGTCCTGGCGCGAAGTTGAAGGACTGGCCCCTCTGCCGTCTCTACTGGCCGGCCGGCGGCGTTGACTATGCTGTGCGCGGTGACGTGATTGACAAGCAACAGGGCATCAGCAACGGAACGTACGACAAGGCGGGAAGATACGTCATCGACTATCTGCAGAACACGAGCGGATTCGGCAGGTATGTGCCGAAACCGTCGTACCTTGGCGGATACTTCGACTGCTCGGACGAGCCCACGCTGCGTCTTGAGGCTGAACCCACCACCAAGACGATCTACGTGCCCCTCAAGCGCGAGGCCACCGATGCGACCTCGCAGCAGATCACCTTCACCCGCTCCAATCCCGGCGCGCTGCTTCAGGGCGCGTCGCTTGCCGCCGTTCCCGCGCCGATGAACGTGGCGTGGGCCGCCAACGAGACGGAGAAGGTCGTTGAGCTCAACAACTTCGACACCACGCTCTACGTCGAGAACGGCATTGTTACGCTCACCACCGTAAACGCGGAAGGCGCGACGATGACGACTGCCAAGATCTACTGCCTTGCGGCCTCTGCTCCGACGGTGGAGAATCCCCTTTGGCTTGGCGAGCGCACGGCCGATACGCTCGAGTTCGGCGAATGGACGATGGATCTCGACGTCGCGAAGGCGAAGGCCGCAGCCACCGATGGCGATGCGTTCACGCTCGTCGCAATCGAAGGTTCGCTCTGGTGCCCCGATTGCAAGGGAACGACGGACAATTTCCTCAACGTGAAGAACGGCGAGCTCAACCGCTTCTCGGAGTGGGCGAAGTCCAAGAACGTGACGTTCGCCATGATCGACGTGCCCCGCTTCACGAACGAGACCGTTGAATGCGGCGGCAAGCCCACGCTGCTCTCACGCACGGCCTACACTGGCCTTGACAACGCTACCATGAGCGGCCTCAGCTACCTTTCGCGCAAGGGCGCCACCGACGATGAGGCGGCCCAGGTGCTTGAGCGCAACCGCCAGCTCGTGCAGAAGAACACGTCCGAAGGTGGTCTCCACAGGCTTGAGGATCCCAATCCTTACCGCACGGGCGTTCCTTTCTTCGTGCTGCTGCGCAAGGACGGCACCGTTGCCGCGCGCCTCACGCGCTTCTCGGCCGTCGGCAGGAACCTCTCGGCCAGCAGCTGGAACAACGTCATCAAGCGCTTCGACGAGATGCTCGAGATCGCGAAGGCAGCTCCAGACGGCGCGCACTACGACGACATCGAGAACAACGACGCATCCACCACCGCGCTTTCGTTCAAGGCGAACGGCGGCAGCACGACCGGCGAGATCAGCAACACCGATCCCATGGACGTCTTCAAGCTCGAGGGCGTGGGCGGTAACGCGCTTCAGAAGATCACCGTGACGGGCGAAAGCGCCGCCACCGTGTCCGTCCAGTTCATGAAGCTCGCCGGCGGCAAGGCCGAGGCGGTGGGCGCCGCCGTGAGCGGGAAGCTCTCCAGCGGCGTCTCGGTTGAGCAGACGTTCACCGAGGCGGGCGACTTCTTCGTGAAGGTGAGCGGCGACATCGCCGGCGCGGACTTCGGCGTGGAGAACGCGAAGGAAGGCAACTTCGTGCCGTTCTCCGTCTCTGGCGCTGTTGTGCTTGTGCCCCAGCAGGCCAAGGCCACGGGCACTGCGGCCGACACGTCCGACACCGTGACCATGCGCCTTGTGAAGGACGGCGACTACAGGCTGCAGGGCGTCGACACCACGAGGATCGCCGGTCTGCTGAATCCCTATTCGGACGAGGCCAACTGCAAGTTCTTCACCGCCCTTGTGAGCGGCGACGTGGAGATTCCGCTCTTCTACGGCCAGGGCGGCGACATCACCTATCAGCTGTGGGTGCCTTGCACAGTGGGCTTCGCGTCGAGCTCGAGCACCGTTGGCGAGGATGCAGGCGACGTCTCCGTGGCACTTGTGCGCAGGGACGGAAAGTCCGGCGAAGTGAAGGTTCGCGTGTCGCTCGACGAGGAGAAGACGACGTTCTACAATTCCGACGACGGCAATCCCCGCTTCGAGTTCGAGCCGGTGGAGATCACGTGGAAGGACGGCGAAGACCACGAGACGAACGTCGTGGTGAAGGTGAAGAAGGAGGGGAACCGCTACGACGGCGATGGCGACGTGGCGCTGAAGCTGGAGCTCGTCTCCGACGAGAACCACGACACTAAGCTTGCAACGACGAGCTACACGCTTAGCGTGCTTGAGAAGGACGAGGCGGCGCCCGGCGAGGCGGCGTTCGCGAGGGCAGATCCGTTCTTCTCGAAGGTGCAGACGCTGTTCGTGCGCGAAGGCGAGGCCGCGAAGATCTACGTGAGCCGTCTGAATGCGTCCGACGGCGCGGTGACCGTGAAGGTTAACGCGGCCGGCGGGCAGGTCGAGATCGACGGCGCGGCTACGGACCTCATCGAATGGGCCAACCACGACTCCGCCGACCGCGAGGTGACGGTGAAGGGCCTTGCCGCCGGCAAGTCGGCCACGCTCACGCTTGCATCTCCCACGGGCGGGCTCACGCTTTCGAAGACTCAGGCCAAGGCGACTGTGACGGCCGTCGCGGTCGACGGGCCGGTGTTCCAGACGCCTGAAGCCTCCGAGACCCTCACGCAGTATGTGTCCACCTCCAACCTCTACAAGCTTGTGAGCGCGCCCGCCGGCAAGGTCACGTTCACTGCGGTGAGCGGCAAGCTGCCGGCCGGTCTGAAGGCGACGTACAACGCCGCCGAGAACGCGATGGCCGTGTGGGGCGTGCCCACGAAGCCCGGCGCGTACGAGGTGGTGTTCCAGGCGAAGGACGGCAGCAAGGCCGGCCTCACGCAGAAGATAGCGTTCAAGGTGCTCAATCCTCTGACGGGCGACGAGGCTGAGGGCGTGCCTGGAAACGGGTCCATCGCCAAGTCGCGCACGCTGAAGGACCTGATGGTGATCGACAAGTCGGCGAAGCGTCTGCGCGGCGTGGTGCAGCTCACCATCCCCACCAAGGGCAATCTCAGCGCCAAGTACCAGTGTGCGGCCGGCGCGGTCTCGCTCTCAACCAGGAGCTGGAGCGCCTTCGACGTGGAGAGCGGCGCGCTCGAGGCCACGCTCACCGCCAAGGGCGGGTACGAGATGAACGTGTGCGTGACGGCAGACGGCGCGGTTGCGGCCGAGATCTCGAAGGACGGCGCCCTCGTGGGCGCGGTGGAGAGCAACGGCCAGCTGTGGAGCGCGTCCAACACGGCCACCGCCTGGCAGGGCTACTACACCGCTCTTCTCAGGAACCGCCACGACGTGGTGGAGGGCACTGCGGGCATTGCGCCCACCGGCACGCCGTACCTTACGTTCGACATGAGCTCCGCCGGCGCCTCCAAGACGGGCACCATGAAGTGGGCGGGCGTGCTGCCCAACGGCACTGCGGTCTCCGGCAGCGTGCTGCTCACGGCCGACGGCGAATTCGCATACGCGCCGTTCTTCAAGCAGTCGAAGACCGATGTGTTCTCCGGCGTCGCGAAGATCCAGAAGAACGCCTTCGGCAAGATCCGCGCCTGCGTGTTCGCACATGACGACGTGGAGCCCGCGTGGGAGCACATCGAGAAGAACGAGGCGGCCAGCTTTGCCGCCGCATACGATCTCGCCGGCGCGTACTACGACAAGACGTACGACAACCTGCTCGTCTGCTGCCTTGAGACGTATCAGGGCGCCCAGACCCACCAGGGCGAGACGTTCGAGCTCGACTTCAGCGTGGACGGCGCGGCCGTGAAGACGATGGTTGTGCAGCCCGCCACGATCAAGCTCAAGGCGGGCGACAATCCCAGCAGGCTCACCTTCACGTTCAACGACAAGACCGGCCTCATCAGCGGCAGCGTGGTCTCCGCCGCCGCAGGAAAGGCGTGCCAGTACAAGGGCGTGGTGGTGCTTGGCCTTGGCGGCATCGACTGCGGATGCGGAGAGGTGCCCGAGGAGGGGCTGCTGCCGTTCGCGGCTGGTTCCTACTACTACAGCGACAAGCTGCAGGTGGGCACGACCAGCGTGAGCATCAAGCGCGGCGGCGGAATCGACATCGACGCCCAGCAGTGACGCGCATATGCATATTCACTAGAATTTGGAACAGTGGCAATCTGGAAATCAAGTGGGGATGTAATGGCCCCCGCAGGATGAGACGGCGATTGGAGAACGGGCATCTTGCCCGTTCGTTAGGGCGCCAAGAAACGTGCCGATGATGAACGGGCTGGAAGTCCGTTTTCCCAGAAGCGCCGAGCGCGTTTTGCCATTTGCCGTTGTTGGTTTTGCTGCGTTCGCCCAGAACGTGCCTGTCGGCAAGGCGTCAGATTTTGATTGAAGTGTGAACGGAGAGGGCACACTCCGAACCGCATTGCCATTTCACATCGGAATTAATCCACACGAGCCCCCGTGTGAAATGCTATAATGTCTTCATGCCCATCAAAGGACCCATAGCGATCTTGCTCACGGCAGTCGCCTTTTCCTCCACGCCGTCCAACTGCGTGGATGCGGTTATTGACGGCGACGGCGATTGACGGCGAGCTGTCGCCGGGATAGAGTCGTCTGCAAGGGCGAGGGCGCCCTTGCTACATCAGGTCTTGCAACTGCCTCAAAACAAGAAGGCAATTCTCGGCTTGCGTCCACGGCCTATTTGGTGTAAACTATCTGTCGTGGGGAAAACAAACGAAAGGAACAAATCGTGCATTCTGACAACCTCGTGAAGGCGCGCTGGGCGACTCTCGGCGTGCTGGCGTGTGCGGCGGCATTTGCCGCCGGGCCGAAGAAAGTGCTGGTGTTCAGCCGGTGCGAAGGATTCAACCACAGAGATTCGATTGCCGTTGGCAACCAGACGATCCGCGCCGCGGCCGCGAAGATGGGCTACACGGTCGACTTCTCGCTCGAGTACGACGCGCTGAAGCTCGAGAACCTGAAGAAGTACGACACGCTGCTTCTGAACAACACCACAAACCTGAAGACGAAGGACAACCCGTTCGTCGAGCCGTCGCTTATCGAATACGTGCGTGGCGGCGGCGGTCTCTGCCTCATCCATGCCGCTCTCGACAACTTCTACGACGCGCCTGCTTGCTCGATCATGGGCGGCGGCCGCTTCGACGGCCACCCCTGGGGCGCGGGCGGCGGCGAGTGGAAGTTCAAGGTCGAGGAGCCGGACCATCCCGTGAACGCCGCGTTCAAGGCGTTCGGCCCCTCCTTCGCCCTCAGCGACGAGATATACCAGCACTCCTCGCCGTTCTACGACCGCTCCCAGCTGCGCGTGCTCCTCTCCCTCGACCTCACGGATCCCGTCACGAGAGATCGCAAGGGCCAGAAGCGCGCTGACGGCGACTACGCTGTTTCCTGGGTGCGCGCGTTCGGCAAGGGGCGCGTGTTCTACACCTCGTTCGCGCACGACAGCCGCGCCTGGCGCGACCCCGTTCGCCGCGCGCACATCTTCGCCGGTCTCGCCTACTGCCTCGGCGACCTGAAGGCCCCCGACACGCCGCGCGAGATCTCGTGGAGCAAGGCCACCTCCGCCGAGCGCTGCTCGCTGCTCTCCGCCTACGCGATGCGCGGCGACGCCAAGGCCGTGGCCGCCCATCTGGACGACGCCAATGCCGACGTCGCCAGGGCTGCAGCTCTCGCCCTCGGCCGCATCGAATGCCCCAAGGCGCTTGAGCTTCTCATGAAGAAGGCGAAGGAGGCCTGCGGCGACGCCGCTCTTGCGGACGCCCGTCGCACAGCGCTCGGCGCCGCTCTTGGCCGCATGGCCGAATGCGGCAAGGCCAAGGAAGCCGCGGCGGTCGCCAAGACCGTGTACGACTGCCCCAAGGCGCCTGACGCCCTGCGCGCGGTGGCCACGCGCGTTCTCGTGAAGGCCGACGCGTCGTTCTTCTCCACCGCGCTAGCCGACAAGTCCAAGCTCGTGCGCCAGGCCGCTCTTTCCGCTGCATGCTGCGTGCCGAACGCCGCGATCGCCGCGGAGCTCAAGAAGGCCACTTGCCCCTGCCTCAAGACGGCGCTTGTCAAGTCGCTTGCCGCGAAGCGCGCCAAGGAGTGCGTGAAGACCGTCGCCGCTTGCGCAGCTGACGCCGACGAGGACGTGGCCGTGGCCGCGCTTGAGGCGCTCGGCATGATCGGCGGCCCTGCCGACGTTCCCACCATCCTCTCGGCCCGCTCGCGCGGCGGCGCCGTGGCCGCCAAGGCCGACGAGGTGCTCGCCGAGATGGGCGGCATCGGCGACAAGATATTCGAGCTCGCGAAGGGCGACATCGGATATCTCGCCGTGGCCGCCAAGCGTGGCGAAACGAAGAATCTGAAGGGCTGGGAGCAGTTCATGAAGGCTGCGGATCCGAAGACGCGCAAGGCCGCGTGGCGCGCGTTCGGCAAGATCAGCACGCCCGAGACGCTCGCCGCGTCGCTCGCCTGGCTTGGCTCAGTGGGCGCCGAAGAGGCGGACGTCGCGAAGACCGCTGCGTGGCACGCGCTGCGCGGCCTCCCCGCCGCCGAGCGCGACGAGAAGGTGTGGAAGGCGTGGCGCGCCGCCGGCGCGGAGGGACGCAAGGCCCTCGAGGACCTGGTGTTCCGCGCAAACGGCATCGACGCCTTCGACTTCTGGAAGAAGCACATCGATGCGGCAGGCAGCAGTTCCGTGCAGAGGGCCGCGAAGAAGGCGTATGTCGCCACGGCGGCCATAATCGAGGCCGACATCACGAAGGGCGCGAAGAAGGCCGACAGCACGAAGTGGAAGGCTTCCGCCTCGCGCGACGGGCATAACGTGAAGAACGCGTTCGACGGCAACGACAACTCGCGCTGGACGTCGGGAATGAATCCAAAGGGAGTGTGGTATGCGCTCGACTTCGGGGACAAGCTGTTCGTGGACGAAGTGACGCTCGACACCACCAAGTCTGCCGGCGACACGCCGCGCGGGTGCGAAGTGTTCGTGAGCGACGACGGCGCCAACTGGACGGGTCCGGTGGCCGCATGCGACGAGAACACGCAGAAGACCACCTCGTTCCGCATCGGCAAGGCGACGCGCCACCTCAAGTTCGTGGCGCTCGAATCTCGTCAGGGCCTGCACTGGTCGATCCACGAGATCGAGGTGAAGGCGGGCGTCGACGAGGCGAAGGTGAAGAAGATCAAGGCCACTGCGGCGCAGTACCGCCAGGAAGGGGTCAGGTAAGATGAAGGAGCTTAAGATGAAGAACGGAATCTCAAGGCGCGCATTCCTCGGCGCGGGCGCGGCGTTCGGCGCGTTCAATCTGGTGCCGGGAAGCGTGATGGGCGCGAATGCGCCGTCCAACCGCATCGTGATGGGCATGATCGGCGTGGGCGGAATGGGCAACGGCAACATGGGCACGTTCCTGGGAATGAACGACGTCCAGGTGGTGGCCGTGTGCGACGTGAACTCCAACAAGACGGCGAGCGCGAAGAACAAGGTGGACAAGCGCTACGGCAACAAGGACTGCCGCGAATACCACGACTTCCGCGAGCTCTGCGTTCGCGACGACGTCGACGCCGTGATGATCGCCACGCCCGACCACTGGCACGCCTACGTGGGCACGTTCGCCGCCAGCCACGGCAAGGACATCTACGGCGAGAAGCCGTTCACGCACGACCTGCTCGAGGGGCGCGCCCTCGTGCGCGCCGTGGAGCGCAACGGACGCATCTGGCAGACGGGCAGCTGGCAGCGCTCGCAGAGCGAGATGCGGCACGCCGTGGAGCTCGTGCGCAACGGGCGCCTCGGCAAGATCGCGCGCGTGGTGGTGGGCCTTCCCTCCGGCGGGCGCGGGCACAACAAGGGCCTCACTGTCACGCCCGTGCCGAAGGAGCTCGACTGGAACTTCTGGCTCGGCCCGGCGCCGTGGCGCGAGTTCACGGGCGTCTATGACTGGGACTGGCGCTGGGTCTCCGACTGGGGCGGCGGCCAGCTCATGGACTGGATCGGCCACCACGGCGACATCGCCCAGTGGGGCCTCGGCACCGACCGCACAGGTCCCGTGCTCTTCGAGGGCACGGCGCCCTACGACCGGGAGGGCATCTACGACACGCCCAAGTCCTACCGCATCGAGTGCGAATACGCCAACGGCGTGAAGCTGACCGTGGCGGACAACCAGCAGGTGCGCGACGGCGCCACCTGGTACGGCGAGAACGGCGAGTGGGTGTGGGTGACCCGCGGCAGGTGGGACGCCTCCACCCCCGCGCTCAAGAACGCCCGCATCGAGGCCGGCGAGATTCGCTTCAAGAGCCCTGGCCACCAGCGCCAGTTCATCGACTGCGTGAAGTCCCGCAAGACCACCCTCACTCCGGCTGAAGTGGCCCATCGCTCTGCCAGCATCGGCCACCTCTGCCAGATCGCGCTCAAGACGCGCCGGAAGATCAGGTGGAACCCCGACACGGAGACGATCGTGGACGACGCCGAGGCTTCGCGCCTGCTCGGCCGCGCGCCGCGCGGGCCCTGGGCGCTCTGCTAGCCGAAAGGTGCAACTTACCGTTGTCTAATCAATGGTTTGTTTGGTATAATCACTACATCTCTCAACAACAAGGAGGAATTGAAAATGGCTCACAAGATTGACCCCGAGAAGTGCGTGGCGTGCGGCTGCTGCAAGGACGCCTGCCCCGCCGAGGCTATTGCCGAAGGCTCGCCCGCGTACGTGATCGACGCCGACAAGTGCGTTGACTGCGGCGCGTGCGCCGGCACCTGCCCGAACGAAGCGATTGCCCCGGCGTGATCGACTTCATTCTAGACAACCTGCTGCTGCTTCCATTCCTGTTTCCGGCCTACCTTGTGCTGGAGTGGATGGAAGCGCATGCGGGAGACGCGCTCGAGCGAAAGCTCGGGCGTGTCAGTCAATGGGGACCGTTCTTCGGCGCGGCCGCGGGCGTTGTGCCGCAGTGCGGCTTCTCCGCCGCGGCGGCTTCTCTGTACGCGGGCGGCGCGATCACGGCGGGCACGCTCGTTGCGGTCTTTCTCTCCACGTCCGACGAGCTGATCCCCGTGCTACTCTCTAAGCAGGTGTCGCCCGCTTTCGTGTTCAGGCTCGCAGGGCTCAAGGTTCTCTTCGCCGTGTTCGCCGGCTTTGCGGTGAACGCGTTTCTTTACTGCATCGGTCGGAGGGGACCGTCGCCGCATGTCGACGAACTGTGCGCGCGCAGCAGGTGCCACTGCTCCAATCATCGCGGGATACTCGTTCCGGCCCTCATCCACACGGCCGAGATATTCCTCTTCCTGCTCGTTGTCTCTGCCGTGATAGAGCTTGTGATGCACTACTGCGGCGGCGAGGAGGCGATGAAGGGGCTGGTGTTCAACAAGCCGTTCCTCGGAGAGATGCTTGGCGGGCTTATAGGGCTTGTGCCGAACTGCGCAGTCTCGGCCGCGTGCGCCGAGCTGTATTCGGCAGGCGGAATGTCGCCTGGCGCATTGTGCGCGGCGTCTCTCACAGGCGCGGGCATGGGAATGCTCGTTCTCTTCCGCACGCACCGGCATTTCCTGCAGAATCTTGGAATACTCGCTGCCACGTATCTCTTCGGCGTGCTGTTCGGGTACATAGGCGGGATGTTCCTCTGATGGACGGCGAATCAAAGAAGCCGCGCCGCGGAATCGCCGCGAGGGCGTTCGTGGCAACTCTGCCGGTTTTCGCGGGCTACATCTCGATGGGATTCGCGGCGGGTCTGCTGCTGTCGATACAGTACGCGACGGCATGGTCCGTATTCTGGGCGCCCGTGACGAGCGGCACGTTCATATCGGGTATGCTGCAGTTCCTGCTGCTCGACTGGATCCGCGAGATGACGCCGATCATGGACGTGATCGTGGTGACCATCTGCCTCAACGTGCGCTATTCGCTTTACGGAATCTCTCTCATCGAGCGCTTCAAGGCGGCGCCGCTTTTCACGCGCCTCTACCTGATCGGAACGGTGACGGACGAATCGTACGCGCTGCAGACGCAGTGCCCGTGGCCGCCCGGACGCGCCTCCACCCGCTACTGCTTCCTCATTGCCATGTTCGACCATTTCTATTGGTTTCTGGGCGCGACGAGCGGCGCTCTTGCGGGCATCTGCGCGCAGGGCATCTTCTCGCGCGAGCGCGTTGAGGCGTGCACGCGGGGAATAGACTTCGCGATGACGGCGCTCTTCATAGTGATTCTCGTGGACCAGGTGAAGAGCCGCGAGAACCGCGCGCCGGCCGTGATAGGTCTTGCCGTGTCGAGCCTCGTGTTCTGCTCGATTGCGGCGTTCGCCGGTTTCTCTGCGGCGAAGGGCGGGATGTTGATACCTACGATGGTGCTGATAGTGTGCTCGTTTCTGGCGCTGAGGGGACGCCTCGATCCCGAACGCAGGAAAGGTGGCGCGGCATGAGCGAGACTGGGCGCTATCTTGTTCTTGTGCTTGTGGCGGTGGCCGTGGTGTCGTACCTCCTGCGCGCGCTGCCTTTCGTGCTGTTCGGCTCGGGGAGGCGTCCGCCGGACGTTGTCAGGTACATAGGCTCCCTCCTTGCACCGTCGGTGATGGCGATGCTCGTGGTGTACTGCTTCGCGGGCTACCTCAAGAACGGCTGCCTGGATACGCCCCTCCACGGCGGCGCCGAGCTTGCCGCCTCGGCGCTCACGGTGGCGCTGCATCTATGGCGCGGCAATCCGCTCCTCTCGATTGCCTGCGGCACCGCTCTCTACATGTTCCTCATACGCGGCGCGTTCTAGCCTCATGGCGGCAAGATGCTAATGCGCCATTGGGATTCCATAAGATTTTCACAAGGAGGTCAACCATGAAAGACAAGCCAGTTTCGGCGAATGGAAGATTCATCACTCGTAGATGGTTCTGCGGCGGTCTCGCCAGCTTCGGCGCGGCGGCCGGAACGAGGCTGTTTGCGGCCCAGGGCGCAGCGGCGCAGCCAGGCGCGCGCCTGAAGATCGGCGTGCTGAGCGACGTGCACCTGAAGAATCCTGGCGACGAGGTCACCTTCCTCAAGGCGCTTGAGTATTTCAGGGACAGCGGCGCGGACGGCGTGCTGATCGCCGGCGACATTGCCGACACCGGGCGCGCCTTTGAGCTCAAGCTCTGCGCCGACAGCTGGTATAAGATATTCCCCGGCGGCAAGGCGCCGGATGGCCGTCCCGTGGAGCAGCTGTTCGTCTATGGCAACCATGACATCGACGGCTGGAACTGGAAGGGGAACGCCAAGCGCTACAAAGACGACCCCGAGTTGAAGAAGACCGACGCCATCGGCTTCGAGAACAACCGCGCCCGCGTATGGGAGGAGCTGTTCCACGAGAAGTACGAGCCCATCTGGCTGAAGCGCGTGAAAGGCTTCGCGTTCATCGGCGCGCACTGGGGCAACATACGCATCGAGGAGTTCATGAAGGAGCATGGCAAGGAGATCGATCCCTCTCTGCCGTTCTTCTACACGCAGCACGCGCATCCGCGCGACACGTGCTTTGGCTCGTGGGCGTGGGGGCGTGACGACGGCAGGTCCACGCGCGCGCTGAGCCCGTTCCCCAACGCAGTCGCGTTCTCTGGCCACAGCCACTACACGCTCACCGACGAGCGGACCGTGTGGCAGGGCGCGTTCACGTCCGTGAACACCGCATCCCTCAAATACGCCTCGGCCGACTACTCCCTGCGCGAGAACATGCCCGGCAACGGACACGGCTACCGCGGCGAGAAGCGTCGGCACCTTATGCCGAACATCCCGACCTCCAACGGACGCCAGGGGATGCTGATGTCCGTGTTCGACGACCACATCGCGCTTGAGCGCCGCGAGTTCGTGACCGGACAGTCCCTTGGCGACGACTGGGTGCTGCCGCTGCCCTGCGCCGAGTCCAAGCCGTTCGCCTACGCCGCGCACGCCAAGAGGCGTACCGCGCCTGAATTCGCGGAAGGTGCCGCGCCGAAGGTCGAGGCGAGGAGGGACGAGAAGAACGGCGAGCTGCTGGAGATCAAGTTCCCCGCGGCGCAGACCCGCGGGAAATGCCGCGTGTTCGAGTACGAGATCACGGCGGTGCTTACGGAGGACGATGTCGACCTTGTCCAGCTGCAGCGCCGCGTGATGGCGAACGACTTTCATCTGCCAGAGACGAAGGACGGTGTGCCCGGAAGCTGCGTGATCGCGGCGGCCGATCTGCCGAGGAAGGGACGCTATCGCTTCGACGTGAGGCCGTTGGAGTGCTTCGGGCTGAAGGGACGTGCGATCAGCGCAAGCTTTGACGTGCGAGGCTGATGCGGCTGCCGCGGATGAACGCCGCCGCTACGCCTCATTTCGGACGAAATTCGATATCGCGCGGCGCGGGTGGATTTGATAGAATATTGGCAAGCGGGAATGATGCTCTTCCCGTGCAAGGAGTAGTCAGCGATGAATTTTAAAAGAAGATTGGCGTGTGCTGCGCTTGCGGCAGCGGCCGTTCATGGAACGTGCGCGGCGGCGCAGGTGCGGTTCGACTTCGAGACGGGCGACCTCCAGGGATGGAAGGTGGTGGAGGGCGCGTTCGAGAGGCCCGTCACCAATCTCTCAAAGGAGCACAACACGGGCAAGCCGTACACGAACGGCGGCAAGTGGTTCCTTTCAACTCTTGAGAACAAGCACAACCGTCCGGACGACAAGCAGACCGGCGTGATCGAATCGCCTACGGTCCGCCTGACGGGTCCAGAGGTGACGTTCAAGATCGGCGGCGGCCAATTTGCATCGTTCACGCTCGTCGACCGAATGACCGGAAAGGTGATTGCCTCCGCCGCGGGCGAGAACGGCGAACCGATGCGGACGGTCAAGTGGAACGTTCCGCAGGCGGTGGGCAAGGACGTCTTCTTCCGCGTGACGGACAACGTGACGAGTGGCTGGTGCCACTTGACGATCGACGACGTCACGTTTGACGGCGCCATCGGAGCATCGGATTTCGACGAGCGCTCGTTCCTTCCCGGCGGCGCCGCGGAGAACGCCGAGGCGGCCATACGCGAACTCGGCAAGATTGATTCCTCCTATCCCGCCGCCTCGCACCTCGCCGCCCTCGAGAAGATCGTCAAGGCCCCTGGCCGTAGCAAGACGAAGGCGCTTGAGGCGCTTCTGCGCAAGGCCCTCGTGACCGACAATCCTCTCCTCGCCGGGCGCGAGATGATCTACACCACGCACGCCATGTGGGCTCGCGACCACCACAACACCGCCACCATCTTCCAGTGCGGCGAGATCAACGAACGCAGCTACCGCACGCAGGGCGCGATGCGCGCATTGAACTTGAGCACCGGCGCGCGCCGCGACGTGGTGCCCGAGATGGCCGGACGCACCTTGCGCGACCCGGAGGTGGACTGGGACGGAACGCGGATCATCTTCTCGATGCGCAATGGCAAGGACGACGACTACCACATCTACACGGTCAATGCCGACGGCTCCGAACTCAAGCAGCTCACGCGCGCGAAGGGCGTATCCGACATCGACCCCATGTGGCTTGCCGACGGCGACATCGTGTTCTCCTCGACGCGCGAGCCGAAGTACTGCATGTGCAACCGCCACATCATGTGCAACCTCTTCCGCATGAAGGCGGACGGCGCGAACATCCACCAGATCGGAAAGTCCACTCTCTTCGAGGGCCACTCGGCGATGCTGCCCGACGGGCGCGTGCTCTACGACCGCTGGGAGTACGTTGACCGCAACTTCGGCGACGCGCAGGGACTCTGGGTGTGCAATCCCGACGGCACGCGCCACGCCATCTACTGGGGCAACAACACCACCTCGCCGGGCGGCGTGGTGAACGCGCGCCCGCTCTCCAGCGCATCGCAGGTGATCGCCGTTCTCGGCAGCTGCCACGACCGTCCCTGGGGCGCGCTCGGCATCATCGACCGTTCGCTCGGCGTTGACGGCAAGGAGCCTGTGCTTCGCACGTGGCCCGCCGACTATCGAGAGAGAATCCATGCAGGCGGACGCGAGGACTTCGACTCGACGCGCGGCATAGCGCGCAAGTATGCGGACCCGTATCCGATCGACGACGCCCACTTCCTCTGCGTGCGACAGACGGGCCGCGGCGACGAGACAGCGATCTACTACCTCGACCTGCACGGCAACGAGGTGCTTGTGGCGGAGGACGCGCCTGGCTGCCATTCGCCCATGCTGCTGCGTCCGTCGAAGAAGCCGGTGGTGCAGGCAGAGCAACGCAATTTCATTGCGCCCGACGCGCCGGGACGCTTCTACGTGCAGAACGTGTACATCGGCACGCACATGCAGGGAGTAGAGAAGGGCTCGATCAAGGCGCTGCGCGTGGTGGAGAGTCCGGAGAAGCGCAGCTGGCTGCCGGTGCGCGGATGGTTCGGCCACGGCGAGGAGGCGGCCGCGATGAACTGGCATTCGTTCGAGAACAAGCGCATATTGGGGACTGTCCCCGTCGAGGAGGACGGCAGCGCGTACTTCGAGGTGCCGGGCAACACGTTCGTCTATTTCCAGGCGCTCGACGCGGAGGGCAGGATGGTGCAGTCGATGCGCAGCGGCGCGTACCTGCAGCCGGGCGAGCTCTACGGCTGCGTGGGCTGCCACGAGAACCGCGTGGGCGACGTGCCGAAGACCGAGAAGAAGGCACTCGCCATGCTGCGCGCCCCGTCGAAGCTCGACGGTTCGTACAACCTCAAGGGACTCGAGAAGGGCACGCCGCCGCATCTCTACTCCTTCCAGAA
>CAMIVJ010000003.1 GCA_946401765.1 uncultured bacterium
CGAACGTGGTGAACGGGAAGCTCGAGATATCCCAGCGCGACGTGCCGTTCGCGCGCCTCGCGATGATCGACGAATGGCTAACCGGCGCGCTGCGCTTCGCGAACTCAGACGTGGTGATGGTGGAGCGCAACGAGCAGACGCTGGAGCATTTCAGAAGAAGAGGGCAGGAGTGGCGCGTGAAGCCTCTCGCCTGGACGGAGCGCGAGATGTCCGTGGCGCTCGCCGCAAGCCGCAAGCGCATCTCCACCACGCTCAGCTACTACCATGGCACGCGCGGCGTCCACTTCCTCTCCTATCCCGAGTTCCACCGCCTCTCGGAGCTCGCAAAGACCGACTTCCAGCAGTTCATCGGCGGTCTCCACGAGCTTGTGAGCGTGTTCGAGGGGCACGACTGCTCGTTCCTGCGCGAGAACAAGTACCACGGCCACCACGAGGTGGAGCTCTTCGGGCTGCGCAGGGGCGTGGCGATGGAGAGGCTCGTTCCAGAGCTGGAGATGCTGATGCAGGGCGTCGTGACGCGCAGGATCTCCGATGACGCCGCCACGGCGCGCATAGCCGAGATAGACGCGCTCTACAGGTCGCTCCTCACGCGTCCCGAGCTTGCCGACGAGACGTCGAAGGCGTTCACCGAGACGCTCTACATGTACATCACGGGCGAGATATACTCCGTGATGGGCGAAGGCGCCACGCCGGCGTTCGACGACCGGCGCACCGCGCTGCCGGGCGCGACGTTCAAGAACGGCATGTGCGTGCGCGACCCGCTCTGCGACGCGCGCAGCGAGCTGCTGCTGACTAACCTCAGGGCGCTTGCGAGCCGCGATGAGAACGTGGAGTACGCGAATGTCTACGAGCTGCGAACGAACGACGCCGAGGCGGATCTCCCCATCGGCGAGGGCTCGACGCGCGAGGTGGTGTACAAGACGAACCGCAGGCCGCTCGTGACGTCGCTCGTGGAGAAGCGCCTGGCGCGTCCGGGAAGGGGATACGGCAGCTACGTCATCGCGCGCGCGCAGGCGTTCAAGTCGCTAGGCGTGGAACTGCCCGACTACAGGCTGCTGCGGCGATGGGGGCGCGGGCGGCAGAATCTGCGCTATGACTACTTCATCCGCACCCGCTGCGAGGGCGAGCCGCTCGTGGACATTCCCGCCAACTACTTCCAGCTCGCCGGCGAGTTCGGCGGCGCAGACGCAGGCGAAGATCCGCAGGTGGTGCTGGCGCTCGCTTTCCTGATGGGCGACGCCGCCGCGCAGAACCTCGCGATGAAGAAGTACGATCCAGCCACCAAGACGCCGCTCTACGGCGTGGGCAAGGAGATATACCGCTTCGGGTACGACATCAAGGCCGGGCGCCTGATGCCGCAGGGCGTATCCTACTGCTCGGTGCGCGGTTCGCTTGGCTGGCCGGATCTCTCGCGCACTGACCGCAACCTCGACGCGATCGGCGCGTTCTACCTCGCCGTGTTCGCCAAGACGCTCGCCGACTTCGCGGAGAAGCACCCCGTATGCACCATCGCCGAGCTCGGCGAGCGCTTCTCCGCCGGCTTCGAGTTCCGCCTGCGCGCCATGGAATGGGCCTTCACCGTGCGCCGCGACGACTTCGAGGGCTTCAACCCCGAGCTCAAGCCGCGCTACGGCTTCCTGCCGAAATGGCACTTCGCGCTCTGGGCTCTCGAGCGCCACGTGCGGCGAATGGAGGGGCTGCGCGACCGCCTGCAGGGCTTCATCGAGCACTCCGACTCCGTGGAGGTGGCCGTGCCGCCAGACGATGTGCGCGTGATGGAGGACGCCAACGCCGCCAACGTACTGAGCGCGCTCTCCGACATCGAAATCCACTTCATAGGCGAAAACGACGCCTGATCGCATTTGAAAGATGAAAGACGAACTGATACAGATACTTGACCCCGCAACGAAGATTTCGGTGATCGCGGCCGACTGCACCACGGCCGCATGCGAGCTCTCTCGCGCGCACCTTTCAGGTCCCACCGCCGCCGCATATCTCGGCGAGGCGCTGGCGGGCGTGGCGCTGCTCGGCTCTGAGGCGTCGCAGGACGACGAGACGGTAACATTCCGCCTGGAATGTCCTGGCCCGCTGGAGGGATTTCTCGTGGAGTGCACCGCCGCAGGCACGCTGCGCGGCTACACGAAGAAGAAGATTCTGGACGAATTCGACGGGATGGGCGCGCCGAAGGACGCGAAGGTGCTGGGTGAGACGGGCACATTCGAGTTCATAAGGTCCATACCGGGAAGCATACTCTCGAGCGGCACGGTGGCTACGGCGTGGAAGAAGTATGCCGTGGCGTCCGGACTTGACGCGTATTTCGACCAGTCCCTTCAGCGGCGCGTGCGCACGGCCGTGGCGTGCGCCGCAGGCGATGATGCGGCGCCAGTGTACGCGCGCGGGCTTCTCGCGGAGTGTCCGCCCGACGGCGACGCTGCCGCGTTCGCAAAGGTGGCCGAGGTCTTCGAAGGCGGCGCTGCGGCGAAGGCGCTCGCATCCGGCTCGGCCGCGCCGCGCACGCTTCTCGCGAAGCTAGGATTGCCGCATGCCGAGATCAGGCGCACGTCGCCTCTCTCCTTCGCATGCCGCTGCAGCGCCGAGCGCGCCGCCGCGGTGCTTGCCTCCATTCCTCCGGCAGAACGAGCCTCCCTGCCGCCTTCGCTCGACGTCACGTGCCACATGTGCGGGCGCACGTGGACGGTCAAGACTGGAGCGGGGGCATGATCGACTTCGCGAGAGTGCTGAACCGTGAGCAGTGCGCTGCCGCCACCGCGCCTGACGGGCCGATGCTCGTTCTGGCGGCTGCCGGAACGGGCAAGACGCGCACGCTCGTCCACCGCGTGGCGTATCTCGTGGAGAAGGGTGTGCCGCCGGAGCGCATCCTGCTCCTGACGTTCACCAACCGCGCCGCTCGCGAGATGATGGAGCGCGCCGAGCGCCTTGTGCCTGGAATGGCCGGCGTGTGGAGCGGCACCTTCCACCATGTGTGCGCAAGGCTGCTGCGCCAGCACGGCTCGTGCCTTGGGTTCAAGCCTGGCTTCGTGATCCTCGACGAGGACGACCAGAAGAAGATCATGGGCGAGTGCATCAAGGCGAACGTGAAGCAGGTGAAGGACTTCCCGAAGAAGGAGGTGGTGCTGAAGCTCGTGAGCGACGCCGCAAACAGCGAGCGCAGCATCGATGCCGTTGTGCAGAGCTACCAGACGAAGGCCGCGATCGAGCCTGAAGAGGTGCTGAAGGTGTGCCGCGCCTACGCCGCGAAGAAGCTGGAGCTTGGCGCGATGGACTTCGACGACCTGCTCGTGAACGGGCTTCGCCTTCTGCGCGAGAACGAGCGCGTGCGCTCGTTCCTGCAGGAGCGGTTTCTGCACGTTCTCGTGGACGAGTATCAGGACACCAACACTCTCCAGGCCGAGTTCACCGACCTCCTGGCCGCCCGCCACCGAAACATCATGGTCGTGGGCGACGACTTCCAGTGCATCTACACGTGGCGCGGCGCGAAGTTCGAGAACATCATGAACTTCCCCTCGCGCTGGGAGGGATGCCGCATCGTCAAGCTAGAGCGCAACTACCGCTCGATGGCGCCGATTCTCGACGTCGCGAACTGCGTGATGAAGGACGTTCCGCACCAGTTCGAGAAGACGCTGCGTCCGTTCCGCACCGGCGACGCTCCGCGTCCACGCCTCTACCACGTCTTCGACGGCCGCGCCCAGGCGGAGGTCGTGCTGCGCCTCATCACGGCGCTCCACGACCAGCGCGGAATAGCCTATCGCGACATCGCCGTTCTCTACCGCTCGCACTACAGCTCCATCGACATCCAGCTCGCCCTCACCCGCGCGCACGTGCCGTTCCGCATAACGAGCGGAGTGGGCGTCTTCGAGCAGCTGCACGTGAAGGACGTCTTGGCATTCGTGCGGCTTTGCGTTGACCCCACGAGCGAGCTCAGCTTCATGCGTCTCATCATGCTCCTCCCCGGCGTCGGCGAGGGATCTGCGCGCAAGTACTGGAAGGCGCTTGGCGGCGCGTTCGACGGCTCGAACGCCATGGACCGCATGAACCTGACGTCAATGATGTGCGCCAAGGGCAAGCCAGGATGGGAGAAGATCGCCGAGGCGTTCTCGCTCGCGCCCGGGCACCTCAAGGCCGGCGAGGACCGTCTCATCGTCGATGACTTCTGCAGGCTCTTCTACGCCGAACATCTTCACCTCTCGTTCGACGCCGAAGAAGCCGACTCGCGCCTTGACGACATCGGCGAGATCACCGCGCAGATCGCCACGCTCCAGGGCGGCGTGCGCCAGTTCCTCGACGAGGTGGCGCTGATGACCAACCTCGACGCCAAGGCGAAGAGCAGTCTTCCTGCTGACCACGCCACCCTCACGACGGTGCACCAGGCGAAGGGCATGGAGTGGCCCGTCGTGATCCTGCCATGGCTGTCGGACACGATCTTCCCGAGCGCGCGCGCGATCGAAGACGGCAACCTCGACGAGGAGCGGCGCCTCTTCTACGTGGCCGTGACGCGAGCTAAGGACTGCCTCTACATGTGTTCGCCCAAGTCTAAGAAGACTTCGGATGGCGGATTGTACCCCGTGGACATGTCGGTATTCGTGCGCGAGATTCCAAAGGAGCTTCTGGAGGAGCAGACGCTGTACTCCTCCGACCATGGCTGGGGCGGAGACTCGGGCTACGGAGACGACGACGACGATGCCGGCTGGGGCGGCGGTTCGCGCGGCTACCGAGGTGGCTCGCGCGGCGGCGGCTGGGGCGGCGGTTCGCGCGGCGGCTACGGCGGAAGGCCTGCCAAGCCGAAGTACAAGACGAGCTGGAGGAGATGATGAGACGCTTTGCGGAATTGCTGCGGCGGCCAGGCATGGTTGCGTTTCTCGTGTTCACAGGCGTGTATGCGCTTGCGCTGGCCTTCATTTTCTGGGGCGCGTGGTCGATGGACGCGGCGCCCGTGGCGCCGGACTGCGCGACTGTGCATCCCGTGAACGACGCATCCGCGTGGCTTGCGCGCGTGTGGTCGGGCAGCGACTTCGTTCCCTCCGACCTCATGCACGTCGTGGGCGGGATGTACTTCTGGCAGGAGCTTCAGTTCGCGCTCGCGGCTTGGCTGGCCGCGCTCGGAGTTGCGTACTACTTGCGCGGACGCGGCCTTTCGCTCGTCGCGGCCTACGGTGGCGGCGGCGCGTTCGGCCTGATGGGGTACAGCTTCACGCTCTTCTCGGCGGGGCATCTTGGGTGGTTCATCTGGCTCATGTACGGTCCGTTCGCGTTCGGCCTTGCCGACCGCTGCGTGCGCGAGGGAGGCTGGGTTCGGTGGGCGCTTCTCGGCGCAGTGCTCGCCTGGGGAAGCGCGCGCCAGCCTGACCTCTGGCTTCTATTCACGCTGCTCACGTTCGTGTACGGCGTGTGGTGCATAGTGCGCGAGCGGCGTGCGCTCTTCGGCGAAGGCGGATGCTGGCGCGCGAGGCTTGCCGGAGTGGGCGTGTGCGCGGCGGTGGCGCTCGTGGTTGGCGCGCCGCAGTTCGGCCACGCGATATTCCACGACCTCGCGGGGCGCGAGGCGCAGATCGACGCGTCGTCCTCTTCCTCGTCCGCCTCGGCAGAAGACGCCGCCGCGAAGGCGAAGAAGGCCGAAGAGCGCTGGCTGTTCTGCACAAGCTGGTCGCTTCCGCCCGAGGACACTCTCGAGTTCGCGTTCGCGGAGATCCACGGCGGATCCAACGACCCGCGCATCTACCAGAAGCCCGGCAACGCCCAGTACAAGGGCCGCCTCGGCCAGCACGGCATCGTTCCCGAGGGCGCGGGCGGAATGCATCCCGTCACCGGCGAGCGCCTCAAGCCGGGCGACGAGTTCTGGATGCCGTACCGCCAGCATTCTCTCTACTTCGGGCTTCTCACGGTCTTGTTCGCGATCGCGGGCGTTGTCGGCGCAATTCTCATGCGCCGCAGATCCTCCGCGCCAGGGAGTAAGGAGGCGTGCGTGGCTGATTTCGCAGACGCTCCGTTCTGGATCGTCGCGGGGGCGGTGTCGTATCTCTGCGCGCTCGGCGCGTTCACGCCGTTCTACAGGCTGGTGTACGCGCTTCCGTTCGGCGACACGATGCGCTGCCCCGTGAAGTTCGTGCATCTTGTGGAGTTCTGCGCGGCGGCGCTTGCGGGATACGGAATCGAGTTCCTGCGCGTGCGCTTCGGCTCGCGCGCGGCGTGGGTTGCAGGGGCGCTTGCCGTGCTTGCGACGGTGAACGTCCTGGACCTCGCAAGAGTCGACGCGAAGTATCTTGCGGTGCAGGACGTCTCGTTCGCGCGCGCGGCGAACGACGCGGCTGAGGATGTGGCGAAGCTGGGCGGCGGAAACGTGTTCGTGGCGCTTGCCCCGCAGGAAGGCGCGCGGCAGATAGACGAGTCGCTCACATGCCATCTCGCGAAGACGGTGCGAAGCGGAGAGGGCGCTCGCTTTCTCCTTGCGGGAGGTTCGGCTTTCCGCGCGGACCCGTCGCTCGACGCGCGGATGCGTTCTGGCGAGCTGAAGCTTGCGGGGGCGTATTCGGTTTCGCGGGAGAAGGGCGTGCGCCGCGCGGACGTGAAAGGGGCCGCGCTCCTCCTGCTGCAGGATACGTCCGTGCCAGCCCCCGCGCCGGAGGAGGCGCCGTCGGGCGGGGCGAACCGCTTCTTGGGACTTTTGTCGCTATTCGCCACGATTGCGGTGGCGTCGTGCGGCGCAGGATGCGCAGTGCGCAGATGTCTAAAACAATGCGAGGAGGGAAAATGAAAAGAAGAAGTTTCATCAAGGCTGTCGGAGGCGTGGCGGCGTTCAGCGTGCTGCCGCGCAGGCTGATCGCGGGAAGCGGCGCAACGCCGCCTAGCGAGACGGTGTGCGTGGCGGCGATTGGCGCGGGCGGGCGCGCCGCGTCCGACATAGAGGGCCTTGCCCGCGCCGGCGCGCGGATCGTCGCGCTCTGCGACGTGGACCTGCGCCGCAGCGCGAACCAGCGCGTAAAGCGTAGGGAAACGCCCTACTACACGTTCTACAAGGAGATGCTCGACAGGCACGACAAGGAGATCGACGCCGTTCTCGTTGGCGTGCCGGACCATTGGCACGCGACGATGGCCATCGAGTGCCTGAAGCGCGGAAAGCACGTGCAGTGCGAAAAGCCGCTGGCGCAGAGCTTCCACGAGATGGACGCGATGCTGGCCGAGGCGAAGCGGCATCCGAAGCTCGTCACGCAGGCGATGAACCAGGGCCACGCATACGACACGATCCGCGACTTCCGCGAGTGGGTGGAGGCGGGACTGATCGGCGAAGTCACAGAGGCGCACATCTGGTGTCCAGCGAAGTACAGCTTCATGGACGCCCTCGACGAGATGAAGAAGACGTGGGAGGTGCCGAAGGAGCTCAACTGGGAGCAGTGGCAGGGTCCCGTGCCGCATCGCCCCTACTTCCCCAAGTTTCTCCCAGGCTCGTGGCGCTTCTGGACGATGTACGGCACGAACACGCTGGGCGACTGGAGCTGCCACCTGATGGACCCGCTCTTCTGGACGTTCGGGCTGGGACTCCCCAAGACGGTTAAGGCGGAGATCGTGGGCAGCTGGACGCCCGAGCGGCATGGCCTCACATTCCCGAAGGGCGTCAAGACGACGTTCGAGTACGTCAAGCGCGACGGCAGGCCGTTCAAGCTCGTGTGGTTCGACGGCGAGGCGTGCAAGTCGGTGCCGGTGCCTTCCGGCTACAAGGACGACATGAAGTTCTATCCGCCGTACAATTCCGCTGAGGCGCGCGGCAAGCGCGACGGCATGACGAACGGCGCGTTCGTGTACGGCACGCGCGGCGTGATAGAGTACGGCCACCATGGCGCCAACTACCTGCGCATGCTGCCCGACACGACTCTCGCGAAGTTGCGTGCGGAAGGCGGCTGCCCCAAGGAGAAGTACCGCCGCCTCCCCGGCAGCAATCCGGATGGCAAGCCGTTCGCCGAGTTCATAACTGCGGTGAAGGGCGGCGCGAAAGTCGGCAGCGACTTCGCCTACGCGGGCGCCATGACGCAGTGCTCGCTCACGGGCGTCGCGGCGCTCTTCGACGCCGGGCGCACGCTCGTGTGGGACAAGGCCAGGCGCCAGTTCGCCAACAGCCCGGCCGCAAACGCCCAGCTTCGCCAGAAGCGCCTGCCCGGCTGGTGATCCCGCGCCTCGCTCGCGGAGACTCAGAGCGGAAACTTTTTGCGCTTGATTTGGCGGATGGAGTATGGCATAATGTTGTCATGCTCTGTAGAGCGATTTGTATGTCGAAATCGTTTCACGTCAGAAATCAAGGAGTTTCCGCCATGGATAAGGTTGGCTCGTTTTGGAAGGGCGCGCTAGCGGGCGCGGCCGCGCTTCTCTGCATTCACGCATCGCAGGGCGAAATGCCCGCGCGCTATGTCCCTCTCGACTGGGTGGAGGCATCTGGCGCGCAGTGGGTGATGACGGACTACGTGCCGCAGTGCACAGACCGCTTCGAGATATCGCTGCGGACGACATCATCCGGGAACACGCAATGCCTCTACTGCTCGCGCGGCGTAGGCACCGGCAGCAACGCCTGCTGCGGATTCATCATCAACGGCTCTTCTTTCCGCTTCGACCGCAATGCCAGCCAGACTTCGGCTTCGTACACTGTCGAGAAGAACGCCGACTACGTCGTCTCGGTTGACTACGGCACGCGCGAGTGCAAGGTGAACGGCGAGACCGTGCTCACGATGTCCAACACAACCGTCTACACGCCAGGAAGCCTGATAACGCTCTTCGCCTCGCACACGGGTGGAATGGCTCTCTCGCCAAGCACCACGATGGGCAACTGGGCGTACTACAGGTTCTTCTACTTCCGCGTGTACAATGCCGCGGGCAAGCTTGTGCGCGAGTATGTGCCGGCGCTCGACTCGGAGGCCGTGGACGTGATTTCGAAGTGCGGCGTGTTCGAGACGCAGACGGGCGTGTTCCTCCCCAACATCGGCACGCAGCCGTTCAAGTCCGTGGGCCGGGCCGATTCCACCATCACGCTCGAGAGCGACGAGGACTGGAGCTCGCTCGGCGCGGAGCGCTACGGCAAGACGATCGACCTCAACGGACACAACCTGCGCCTTGGCGCGATAGACGCGCCGGCGGTGGTCACAAACTCCGCGGTGACCGTTGGCGAGCTGCGCCTGGACCTCGCGGAATCCGTTACGAACAGCCTCATGCACGTGCAGGGCAACGTGAAGCTGGTGAAGAGCGGCGTAGGCGCATACGCGGCCGCTCTCGACAACCAGCTCTACACCGGCGGCCTCGACATACGCGAGGGCATGGTGATGTCAATGGCCAATGGATCTTCCCACCGAATGGGCGCGGCTGGCGGCGAGATACATGTGGGCACTGGCGCGTGGCTCGACATGCGCGGCACCATCGACCATGCCGCCGACTACAAGTTCTTCCTCGACGGCGGCACTGTCACAAGCTCCGTCTCTACCGCGAGCGCATGGACGAAGGCGATGATTGCCGACGTGCGCGTGGGCGCCGATTCGGTGATAGACACCGGAAGCAGCGTGTACGGCATCCTCAACGGCGGCTACGCGCTCGCGCCTCTTGACCTTGGCGGGCACACGCTTTCGATTCGCTCCACCGGTACCTTCTACATCGTGAACACCACCGCCACGGCGGGCACGCTTATATTGAACGGAATCACCGAATTCTACCACGGCGAGAGCTCCGACTTCACCGCCGCGAACGTGATCGTCAACGGCCAGCTGCGTCTCAACTCCAACTGCGGAGTGCTGAAGCTCGGCGACTGCACGTTCAACACCGCGGCGGCCGACACAAGCGCCAACTACACGCAGGGAATCCAGGTGTACGGAACGCTCAGGCCGAACACCGACTATTTCCACGGCTGCGAGATGCAGAACGGCTCCACGCTTGATCTGCGCGGGCGCGACGCCGTGTTCAACACAATGGGCAAGAACATAGGCGCCACGGCTGCCATGACGACGATCACCTTCGCCGCGGACGCAGCCGTCAAGATCGACCTGCGCGGACGCCAGCTCGCCGAGGGAATGTGCTTGATGCGCTGGCCCGCGAAGCCGGCCGACACGGTGACGTTCTCGTTCGACGACGAAACCGCGGCCGCCGGAATCGCTCCCTTCGTGGCGGACGACGGTCTATACTACGGCGGCGGCGAGACGGCCGCGTATCCCAATACGGCCACATGGACCGGCGCCGCAGGCGATGGCGACATCGCGAATCCCGCAAACTGGGCGTGCGTCAACCAGGCGGGGGCTGCGCTCGCCAACGCGCTTCCGGGGAAGATGACGGACGTCGTGCTCACGGGCGACTTTGCGTTCAACGTGCCGCCGGGCGCAAGCCTCGAATACGGAAGAATCCTGTGCGAAGACGCTCGCCTTTCCGCCGACTGCGATTGGCGCGGACTCGGCGCGGCGAAGATCGATGGCACGCTCGATCTAAACAGCCACACTCTGCGCGTTGCGGGCCTTGACGGCGACGGCGCGATCACCTCGTCGTTCGACCTCACGAAGCCCGAGGCCGAGCGTGCCACGTCCACCACCACGTTCTACAACGGCGTGGCCGCGAACCTCTTCAGCAACAACTTCGAGCGTCAGGTGGACGCCGTTCACCGCGTGATCAGCACTTACGCGAACCTGCCGATCGTGGTGGACTACGACTTCGGTGAAGCGACGCTCGTGACGGCGTACAAGATCCACTTCGGTCCCGTCGCTGACAGTGAGCTGCAGCGCGCTCCCAAGGCGTGGACGTTCTCCGGGTCGGACGACGGCGAGAACTGGACGGTGCTTGACGAGCGCACGTCCGAGACGGGCTGGACCCATTGGGAGTGCCGCACGTTCACATTCCAGAATTCGACCGCCTATCGCCGCTACCGCATCTCCATCACCGACAGCGTGCTCCCGTCGAACGGATACGTCGAGTTCGTGCAGCTTGAGTACGGCCTCGCCGAGTCTGGTTTCGGAACCGTGCGTTTCGAGGTGCCTGCTGGCGAAGTCGCCGTGCTGAACGCGCGCATCGACGGCAATGTGCGCCTCGTAAAGGAGGGCGAGGGAGAGATGCTGGCGAAGAAGGCGCGCCAGACGTACAACATGGGCACGGAGATCGCAGAGGGCAACGTGCGCTTCGGCACGGGCGACGCGCCGCTTGGACGCAGCAAGGTGAAAATTGGCGCGGGAGCGCGTCTTGACGTCGATTCCTATTACAACACGACGCATGGGACGTACAACTTGGACCTTGCCGGCACGCTCTCGGTAACCAACGGGGTTGTGATGAACACGTTCAAATTCGGAAACATCACACTTTCCGGCGACGCGACGATTCTCGGAAGCGCCAAAGAAGTCTATTTCTCGTATTGCGGCGTGGCGCCTGGCATCCTCGCCCTGAACGGGCACACGCTAACGTTCTCGTCCAACGGCTTCGTGGCTCTCGGGCAGTGGGTCGACGACGGGTCGGGCGGAAAGCTTGTCTTCACCGGTGATGGGGCTCGCTTCGAGACAACGGCGTCCGGCAGCTATGGGCCGGCCGGCTTGGACGTGATGGTGACGGGCGGAGCGGTTTTGAAGGAATTCAACAACTACAACATTGGAGGTCTCACGTACGACGCCGCAAAGTGGCAGCTCAACTCCACGGCATGCAAGCTGTTGGTGAACGGCGTGTTCCGTCCTGACGCGATGTATCCCGCGCTCACGATGTGCAACGGCTCCACGCTCGACCTCTCCCAGAAGACGGACGTGTGGAACTCGGAGGGCGTGCCTGCCGTGGCGGGAACTGGAAACCCGCGCGAATACGATGAACCCGGCCTCGTCTCGTTCGCGGAGGGGGCGACTGTGAAGGTGGACGTTCACGGGCGCAGCCTTGCCCAGGGCGACATGATCGTGAGCTGGACCGAGAAGCCGACGGGCGTCACGTTCGTGTTCGACGACGCGACTGCTGCCGCGGGAGTGGCGCCAATCGCGGGGAACACTGGTCTTTTCTACGGAAACGCGGGCGCGGTGGAAGTGGCCACCTGGACGGGTGCGGCCGGCGATGGAAACCTTGCGAATCCGGCCAACTGGTCCTGCGTTGACATCGCCGGGGCTGCGGTGCAGAACGGTCTGCCGCATTCCGGCGCCATTGTGCACATCGCCGGCACGGCGTCTCTGCAGGCGCCCGCCGCAGACTCGCTTCCGTGCGCGAAAGTTGTGTTCGACGACTTCGTGCTCGCGGCGGACTGCGACCTGCGCGGCCTCGACCTCTCGACCGCAGAAGGCTCGGTTGACCTGGCCGGACACAAGCTCTACGTCTCCAGCATCGGCGGAGCGTTCACGATTACCGACAGGAGGGGCTACGAGATTCTAGACTATGTCGCCGTGCCGGCAGGCGCGTGGGTGAACACGGGCTACACGCCCAACTGCACCGACCGCATGCAGGCCAAGGTGCGTCTGGACAACACGAGCGGCAACAAGAACATCTACTGCTCGCGCACACAGTCGGGTAAAAACATCGTCCGCACCTTCTCGTGCTTCGCGATAGGAAGCAAGTTCCGGTTCGACCGCAATGCCGGCACCGTCAACGCCTCGCCTACGATCAACACCACTACGGACTACGAGCTTGATGCTAACGGCGCCACGCTTAGAGCAACTGTAAACGGCGGCAGTGCCGTGAATATGCCTAGCGGCGACTTCACCCCTGGCAGCGCGCTCGTTCTCTTCGCATCCCACACGTCGGCACCCGGCACGGGCGTTGACAACAAGTTCGTTGGCAGGTGCTACTACTTCAGGATATACAACAAGGACGGAGTGCTTCTGCACGAGTATCTGCCTGCGCGCCGCATCAACGACGGGGCGGCGGGACTGCTCGACACATGCACGGGCACGCTGCTTCAGAGCGGTACTGGAACCTTGACCGTAGAGGGCAACGTGGGTGGCTATTGGGGAACCGATCCAGGTGAACTGCATGTAGACGTGCCGGAGGGCAAGGTGGTTGAGAACTACGGAACGGTGATCACCGGCAATCTCAAGCTCTTCAAGGAGGGCGAGGGCGAGCTGGTGGGCGGAATCTCGGGCCAGATATATTGCGGCGGAACTGTGATCGCGGGTGGCCTCGCGCGTCCTCGCCAGGCAATCAATGACAGTCTCACCTACTACGAGGCGCAGCACTTCTGGGGCGGCGACAGCTCCAGCATCGTGATCGGAGAGGGCGCAACCTTCGACATCGCGGGCCATTATGCTTACCGTGTGCACAACATCGTGCTGAACGGCGGAACGCTCGCCAACTACGGTCCGGACCAGACGAACACCGGCTACGGCGGAATAGGCAATCTCACGCTCACGGCCGACTCGGTGCTCGACATTCCATATTCGACGAGTGTGTACTGTCCCGATATGAAGGTCGATCTCGGCGGACATACGCTGACGGTGAACCTGGGCGAAGACAAGACGATGTGGGTTGGAGAGCCATTCCAGAACGGCACGCTTGAGCTGGTGGGCAAAGGATATTTCCGCCCGACCAACATTGCTTTGGACATGTCCACCGTCGATCTGCGCCTTTCCGGCGGGGCGTCGGTGTGGATCGGCCAGAACGTGACGGTGCGCGACTTCTTCATGGACGCGACCGATCTGACGAGCAGGGGCGTGCTGCCGATCAATGCGTTGAGATGGTACAGTCCACAGGGTGATGGCTGCTACGGGACCGTGCTCCACAATGGCGCGGTGCTGGACCTATCGCGCATGCGCGGCGAGCTTCCGGCGCGCATGCCGAACGTTCTTGGATGCGACACCACCACCTACGAGGCTGAGGCCTCAATCACAATCCATCTGGTCGGCCGCGTGGTGCGCAACGGCGAGCGCATCGTGGCGTGGGATTCGCCGCCCGCGAACGTCACATTCGTGCTGGACGACGAGAGCCGCAGTGCCTCGCGCTGCAGCATCATAGTGCAAGAAGACGGCATCTACGTGAGAAAGGGCCTTCTCATCTATTTCAGATAGCATCGCAATTGCGGCAAAAACGCGGTTCACAAGCGGCGGCGTTTTTGCTATAATATCATGCCTATGGGCGATTTAGAAGAAACAAGCGAGCTGCGCCTCGACTTCACCAAATTGGAGAAGGTGGGGCGTCAGGTGGCGGATACGCGCGCGGCCGGAACGGCCGCGTGCGATCCTGGCGTCATTCCCGTGGCCGTGCAGAATGCGGACACAAGGGAGGTCATACTCGTTGCGTACACGAACGAGATGGCCATGAAGGAGTCCTTCGCGAAGCGCAAGCTCATCCTGTGGTCCACGAGCCGCAACAAGCTCTGGTTCAAGGGCGAGACGAGCGGCGAGACGTTCGACCTTCTCGAGGCGTACGTGAACTGTGAGCAGAACTCTCTTCTGTACATCGTGCGTCCGTGCCGGGGCGGCATCTGCCACACGAAGAACAAGAGCGGCGCGCCGCGCAACTGCTACTACCGCAGAATCGACCTTGATTCGCTGAAGCTGGAGTTCGTGGATCCGTAAGGGCTGTTTTCTCGGGCTTGCCGCCGAACGAGTTCAGCGGCGGCCGCCGGCAATCGAAAGAAAAGAACAAAAAAGAAGGATAAAGAAAAAATGATCACCTATCTGATTGGATTCCTCTATGTCGTGGAAGTGGTGGCGTGCCTGCTGCTCGGGCTCGTCGTGATGCTCCAGAAGCCGAAAGAAGGCGGCCTTGGCGGCCTTGCCGGCGGCATGGGAGAGGCTGTGTTCGGCGCGGATGCCGGAAACGTGCTCATCAAGGTCACGATTTGGCTGGGCGCGATTTTCCTCGCGAACACGCTCGTTCTCGCCCGCCTCACCTCGAAGGCTAATTCCAAGTCTCTGATGGCCGGCGAAAAGGCCCCGGTTCCAGTGCAGCAGATGCCCGCACTGCCTCCAGCCGCGCCCGCGCCTGCACCTGCCGCTGCTCCTGCTGCTAAGCCTGCGCCCGCACCGGCACCTGCCGCTGCTCCTGCTGCTAAGCCTGCGCCCGCGCCCGCACCTGCCGCTGCTCCTGCTGCTAAGCCTGCGCCTGCTAAGCCCGCGCCCGCACCGGCACCTGCTGCTAAGCCTGCGCCTGCGCCTGCACCGGCACCTGCGGCTGCTCCTGCTAAGCCCGCGCCTGCACCGGCACCTGCCGCTCCTGCCAAAAAGTAGTCTGGCCAGCATTTGCCCGCAGAGCGGGGAAATGGTATAATGTCGGCTGTGAAGAATGAGCGTTCCTTCAGACTGCTGCTTGCAAGCGGCTTCTACCTAGGCCTGGCGCCTTTTGCGCCGGGCTCGTTTGGTGCTTTGGTGGGGCTTGGCTGGCATTGTCTGGCGCTTGCTCTTGGCTGGGGCGAAGGGGCTGTGCGTCTATGGTGTCTTGTCGGCGCGGTGGTCTTCTCGCTGATTCACTATCGTCTCACGCCGTGGGCTGTGGCGCGGTGGCGAGATCCTGATCCGCGGCATTTTGTGCTGGACGAGATAGTGGGCTATTTATGCGTGCCGGTTCTGTGGGCAATCCCGGCTGACAGCGCGCTGCCCGTGTGGGCCTGGGCGCTTGTGGGCTTTGCGACGTTCCGCGTGCTGGACGCGATCAAGTTGCCGCTTGCGCGGTACATCGACCGCAACATCCACACTGCGAGCGGCGTTCTTTTCGATGACGTTGTGTCGGCCGTGTACACCGCGGCGCTTGTAAGCGGCGTGGCGTGGATGACGGGCGGCGCCTGATGAAGGGGGCATTATGAAGCGAACATTCACATTAATTTTCATTGCGGTGGCGGGTGCCGCTGCGGCGGTCACGTACAAGCGTCCGCTGGAGCGCGTGGCCTCGATGGACCCTCTGCGCTCCTCGGCGATATACGACTCCACGGCTATATCGCTGGCGTACGAGTCGCTTCTGGAGGTGGACTACTTTGCCCGCCCGTACAAGCTGCGCGCGAATCTCTGCGATCTTCCCGAGGTGTCGTCGAACGGACTCGAGTACGTGTTCACCATCCGTCCCGGCGCGGCGTTCCATCCCGACAAGTGCTTCCCCGGCGGCAAGGGGCGCCCCGTCACGTCTGCGGACGTGGTGTATTCGCTCAACCGCCTTGCCGACAAGAAGAACGCGTCCAGCGGAATGTGGACCATGGCGTCGGTGAAGAAGGTGGAGGCGCTTGACGACAGGCGCGTGAAGATAACGCTCAAGACGCCGCAGCATGTGTTCCCCTGGCTGATGTCGATGACGTACACGGGTGTGGTGCCGCGCGAGGCCGTGGAGATGTACGGCACGCACTTCGGCGGCGTGGCCGTGGGGTCGGGTCCGTACCGCCTCGCCGAATGGTGGCGCAACCACCGCATGCGCTTCGAGCGGGCTCCTGACTGGCATGGCTGGAAGGAGATCAAGACTAAGCCGTACGACGAGATAGAGTATCTGGTGATAGACGATGCGTCCACAATGTGGCTGATGTTCCTCTCCAAGGAGGTGGACATGCTGCGCGGCATCGCGAGCGACAACTGGGACGCGGTGATCGGTCCCGACGGGGACCTTGTGCCCGAGTTGCGCGAGAGGGGCGTGCGCCTCTATTCGCACGTGTCGATGGAGGTGGGCTACTTCGGCGTGAACATGAAGGATCCGGTGCTTGGTCCCAACAAGAAGCTGCGCCAGGCCCTAAACTGCGCGTTCGACTTCGACACATGGAACCGCTTCTGCAACAACCGGCTTCTGCCCAGCACTGGCCCTGTGCCGCCAGGAGTGGAAGGGCGCCTCGAGACCCCCTTCGCCTACAGCTACAACCTCGAGAAGGCTAAGCGCCTCATCGAGGAGGCCGGATACCCCGGCGGCATCGACCCCAAGACCGGGCGCAGGCTCGTCATATCCGTCTCGGCGGGACGCGCCAACCAGGAGGTGCGCGAGGAGATTGAGCTTGTGCAGAGCTTCTACGGCAAGATCGGCATCAGGCTCGAGCCCCGCTACATGACCTGGGACGCGTTCCTGCAGGCCGTGAACGAAGGCCGCACCACGATGTTCATGATGGGCTGGGTGGGCGACTATCCCGACGCCGAGAACTTCCTGCAGCTCTTCCACACGAAGAACTGCTCGCCGGGCGCGAACCACGGCTGCTATTCGAACCCCGAGTTCGACGCGCTCTACGACAAGGCGATGGCCACCAACGACCCCGCCGAGCGCCTGGACTACTGGCGCAAGGCGCAGGAGATACTCCGCGAGGACTGCCCGTGGGTGTTCCTCAGCCATACGAAGCGCCATGCACTGGCGTGGGACCATGTGGGCAACTACATCCCCACCGACTTCCCCTACGGCATGGAGAAGCACTACTACGTGAGGGAAGGCGCGAAGGACAAGCCGGAGGCCAGACAATGATCGACCTGTCGCCCTCGCAGAAGAAGACGGTTGCCGCAGGCGTGACGGTGCTCTCGTTCGCCGTTGTCATGGCGTTCGTCCTCATGGTGGGGTGGGTGCTGCTGAAGTTCATCCGCTTTGCCTCGCCCGCGCTCACGCCTGTGATAACTGGAATATTCCTCTCGCTGCTCTTCAAGCCGTACTACGAGTGGATCCGCGGCAAGGTGCACAATCCCACGGTCTCGCTGCTCGTGATGCTCATCACGGTGCTGCTGCCGATGGGGCTGCTGTGCTGGTTCGGCGGCGCCTTCGTGGTTGAGCAGGTGAGCCACCTCGTCAAGACCGCGCCCACCATCGTGGGGCGTCTCAGCGAATGGGTGAACGTTCGCTTCCCCAATGCGCAGACTACGCTTTCCGGGCTTGGCGCGCAGCCTGACGACCTTGTGCTCATGTTCCTCGTGGATCCGGTGAAGTTCTCGCAGACCTGCCTCTCGACGTTCGGCCCCGAATACGGCGCCAACGCCGTCAAGGTTGGCGTGGGATTCCTCAAGTACCTCATGAGCCTGGGCTCTGCGCTCGTGGCGCTCATATTCTTCGCGTTCTTCCTCACGCGCCCGCCGATGAAGGGCAGCGACTACGTGCGCGAGATGCCGTTTCTGAAGGACGAGACGAAGAACTTCGTGGCGCGCCAGATCGACTCGTTCTTCGACATCCTCGTGAACTTCTTCCAGCGCCAGGTGCTAATCTGCCTCATCGAGGGCGTGATGTACGGCGTTGGATTCATGCTCGTGGGCCTGCCCTACGGTTTTGTGATAGGCTTCATGCTCGGCGTGTTGAACCTCGTGCCGCTGTTCGGCACGGTGACGTGCCTTCCCATCGCGCTGCCCATCGCCTACTTCGGCGACGGCGGAAGCGCGCTGAGGCTCATCGGAGTGCTGGCGGTGTGGCTCACCGGCCAGATACTCGACGGCTATCTCATCACGCCGCGCATACAGGGCGAGAAGACTGGGCTTGGCTACGCGGGCGTGATCTTCAGCTTCTTCTTCTGGGGCGTCGTGTTCCACTCGATGCTCGGGCTGCTGCTGGCGATTCCGCTCTCCGCCTTCTGGGTGGTGCTGTGGCGCGCTCTCAAGCAGCGCTACATCAAGGGCGTGATCTGAGATGGATGCCGCTCAGCGACTTGCCGGCGTGCGGCTGATCGTCGTGCACGGAGGGCTTGCGCACATGGACGACATCATGTCGTGCGCCATCGCGTACGCATTCGGCGTTCCGCACGACGCCCCGATAGAGCGCCGCAACCCCACGCCCGACGAACTTGACTCCGACAAGGTGCTCGTGATGGACGTTGGCGGCGTGCACGATCCGGCGCGCCTCGACTTCGACCACCACCAGCGCGCCGCAACCGACGAACCCAAGTGCGCCTTTCGCCTTCTCGCGGAATGGCTTGGCGCCGATGCCGAGCTGCGCGCCCTCTGCCCATGGTACACCGCATGGAACTACATCGACGTATGCGGCACCGCGCGCACGGCAGCGATGTTCGGCGCGCCGGTCGAAGCCCTTGCCGGACTCGTCTCGAATCCCCTCTCGGACTGGGTGATTCGCCGTTTCGCCGACGACCCCACGCTTCGACGCAAGCTTTCTCTCACATTGTCGAAAGAGCTTGACCTCACGCGCCGCTGCTGGCGCTCGATGTGCCCGAAGATCGTCGAGCGCACGATCGCAGGCCTTCGCGTGGCCGATCTCACCGGCTGTCTTGCAGAGGAGGTCTCGCGCTGCTCCTCCGCATGGGCGCGCCAGCACCGTCCGGCCTGTCTGCTGATGCGGGTTAGCCGCGGAGACGGCTATTCGCTTCTCCGCTGGGCCGACGATCCTCGAATCGACTTCTCGCGGTGCGCGGACAAGCCGTACACGCTATTCGCGCACCCGGGCGGATTCATACTCAAGACGCGCACGCTAGACGTGGACCTCGAGGAGGTGCTTTCGGACGCGCAGTCCGCCGCCAAAGTCTAGCTGCCGTTTCGCCATTTTGACACAATGGACCAGTTTTGATATCATACTTGCTGACATGATTGGAATTTCAAAATTATATTTTGGCACGATTGAGGCGTCGGACGCCCTGCGCTACCAGAAGGGGGCGCATCGCCGTCCTGTGGTCGTATGGAACTGCACGCCAAGATGCAATCTCGCCTGCTCCCACTGCTACGCCGCCCACGAGGGCGAGCAGCACGAACTTTCCACTGAGCAGGCATTGGGCGTTATCGACGATCTGGCGTCGTTCGGCGCGCCTGTGGTGCTTTTCTCCGGCGGCGAACCCTTCGCCCGCGCCGACATCCGCACTCTCGCCGCCCACGCGAAGGCAAATGGACTGCGCGTCACGTTCTCTACCAATGGCACGCTCATCGACGATGACTGCGCAGATTGGCTGCGTGATCTGGGCGTCGCCTACGTGGGCATTTCGATAGACGGCACAGAGGCTGTGCACGACGCGTTCCGAAGGCGCCCTGGCGCATACGCGCTCTCCCTTGCGGCGATTCGCCGCCTGCGTGACCGCGGTGTGAAGGTGGGCCTGAGGGTGACGATGACGCGCACGAACGTGGCGGCGATTCCCGCGATATTCGAGCTGATGCGCAGGGAGAAGGTGCCGCGCATCTGTCTGTACCACCTCGTCTACACGGGAAGGGGCAGGGAGATTGCGGCTACGGACCTCGACCATGCCGAGGCGAGGGCCGCATTGGAGACGATCATCGCGGAGACGAGGCGCTGCTTCGACTCCGGCTTCCCGGTGGAGGTGCTTACGGTGGACAACGCCTGCGACGGCGTGGCGCTCTACATGAAGATGGCGAAGGAAGGTCATCCGAACGCGGCGAAGGCGCTGGAGCTGCTGCGGCTCAACGGCGGCAACTCGTCGGGAGAGGGAATCGCTTGCATTTCCTGGGACGGTACGGTGTATCCCGACCAGTTCTGGCGGAATCGTCCGGTCGGAAACGTGCAGGAGAGGCCGTTCTCCGAGATATGGGGCAATCCGCCATCCGGCTCGCTGCTGGACCTTCTTCGCCACAAGAAGGAGCATGTGAAGGGACGCTGCCGCGCCTGCCGCTGGCTCGACATATGCGGCGGCAACTTCCGCGCGCGCGGCGAAGCGGTCACTGGCGACATGTGGGGCGAGGACCCCACTTGCTATCTCACTGACGAGGAGATAGCGGAAGAGGGGGTGCGCGATGAAGACGCATGAATACAAGCAGGAGTTCTTCGACAGGGAGTATTCGGCCAAGGAGGCGTACGGGAGACTGTGGGAGTTCGCCCGCAAGTACCGCGCGCGCATATTCTTCGGTCTAGTGTGCGGAATCCTCACGGCCAGCACGCTGCTTCCGTTCTTCAACGTCATCCAGCCGGCGCTCGACAAGGTGGGCGGCACGGCGCAGCAGGTTGAGCGGGCCGAGAAGAAGCCGGCTGATGGCGGGGCGGATGCGGCTGCGGAGAAGGCGCGCGATGAAGGCCGGGCCGATGCCGTCTCGAAGAGCGAGCGCAAGATCAAGAAGGAGTTCGGCAAGATACGCAAGTATGCCGAGAAGCTGGGCTTCAAGCTGCAGGACGAGGACGAAGCCCTGGGCGCGCCGCTTCTCGTGGCGATTCTCGTTATCGTGCCACTTGCGGCGATTGCGCGATGCCTGTTCCTCTTCCTAAACAAATACTGCCTTTCATGGGCTGCGCTACATACGGTGCAGGACATCCGCTGCGCGATTCTGAGGCACATACAGGAGCAGTCCATGCAGTTCCACGGCCGCATAGACGTGGGTCAGCTGATGAGCCGCGCCACGAGCGACCCGCGACTCGTGCAGCACATCATCCAGCAGGTGCTGCAGGAGGTCGCCGAGGCGCCGTTCGAGATCGTGGTCTCCGTGGGATTCATCATCTGGAGCGCGGTGCAGAACGACATGCTGCCCACGCTCGTGCTGCTCGTCGTGGGTTTCCCGCTCTTCATGTGCCCCGTGGTGCTGCTTTCCAGGCGCATCCGCAAGTGGGCCAAGAAGGCGCTCGAGCGCTTCTCGGTGGTGGGCTCGCGCATCCACGAGATACTCACGTGCATACGGGTGGTGAAGGCGTACAACACCGAGGAGTTCGAGAACAGGAAGTACGAGCAGGCGAACAAGAGCATGCTCAAGGCGTCGCTCAGGGCCGTGAGGTGGAGCCTATTTGTGACGCCTGCCGTGGAGACTGTCGGCATCCTCCTGCTGTGCGCGTTCGTGACGTGGTGCTTCTTCGCGAAGATCAAGCTTTCGGTGATAGCGCCGATGCTTGCGCCGCTGCTGCTCATATACCGCCCCATCAAGCAGCTCTCCAAGCTGCAGGTGCAGCTAGAGCAGTGCAGGGCCGCGCTCGCGCGCCTCTTCTCGATTCTCGACGTGCGCATGGAGCTGCCGGAGAAGGCGGACGCCGCGCCGAAGACGACGTTCGACGACAGAATCCGCTTCGAAGACGTCTCGTTCCGCTACGACACTGCAGATCGCGACGCCGTCTCGCACGCTACCTTCGACATCCCGCGCGGCAAGGTGGTGGCGGTTGTAGGCGGCACCGGAAGCGGAAAATCGACTACGAGCGGACTGCTTGCGCGTTTCTACGATCCGTACTCGGGGCGCATCACGATGGACGGCGTAGACCTTCGCGACATGCGCGTGGCGGATCTCCGCTCGCTCGTCGGCAGCGTGATGCAGGAGACTCTGCTCTTCAACGACACGATCGAGGAGAACATCAAGTACGGCACACCCTCCGCCACGCACGAGCAGGTGGTTGCCGCCGCCAAGATGGCCAACGCCCACGAGTTCATAATGTCCCAGCCCGAAGGCTATTCCCGCAACGTAGGCGAGAAGGGCTTTGCGCTCTCCGGCGGCGAACGTCAGCGAATCGCCATCGCGCGCGCCATCCTGCGCAATCCGCCCATTCTCATCCTCGATGAGGCCACGAGCGCGCTCGACACCGTGACCGAGCGCCTCGTGCAGAACGCCATCGAGAACCTGATGAAGGACCGCACCACCTTCGCCATCGCCCATCGCCTCTCCACAATCCGCAACGCCGACCTCATCCTTGTGATGGACGAAGGCCGCATCGTGGAGCGCGGAACGCACGACGAGCTCTACGCGGCAAACGGTCCCTACCGCCGCCTCTGCGACATGCAGAAGACCGACTAGCATCTTAACCCATTGCCGTACGTTGCGCATGGCGTGCCGATGGAGTAGGAGTGGTGAGGTGACAGATTTTTTTGGTAAACTGTATGCCATGCGACGACATAGTAAATTAGCTGACGGTTTTCATCACCTGATATGCCGGGTGGTTAATTGCGTCTTTTTAGGGAGGTGGTGAAGGTGGTATTTACTTCTGCTGTGTTCCTGGGCGTCTTTTTACCTAGTCTTCTCGCCATCTACTTTCTGGCCAATGCGAAGGCGCGGCCGTACGTGCTGCTCGTGTACAGCCTCCTGTTCTACGCCTGGGGCGAGCCGTCCGCCGTCGTCATCATGCTTGCGCTGATGGTGCTCAACTACTTCCTGTCGCTCGGGATGGCGGCTGTAGGCGAGCGGAAGTGGCTTTCGGCCACGCTTCTGGGAATCGGCGTGTGCGCGGACATCGGCGCGCTCGTGGCGTACAAGTACATTGGCTTCATTGTCAGCAACCTGCTGCCGGTATTCAGCCTCTTCGGCGTGAAGATGGTGGTGCCGCAGGTTGCGTTGCCGATTGGCATCTCGTTCTACGTTTTCCAGATCATCTCATACATGGTGGACGTCCGCCGAGGAACCGTGGAGGTCCAGCGCAACCCGTTCAAGTTCATGCTCTATGTGAGCCTCTTCCCGCAGCTGATCGCGGGCCCCATCGTGCGCTACGCGACCATCGCCCAGGACATCGAAAACCGCACGGCAGACTTCGACAACATCGTAGCTGGATTCCGTCGCTTCACTATCGGCCTTGCGAAGAAGGTCCTTATCGCGGACGTGATGGCCGGTGCCGTGGATGTGATCTTCGCGGCGAAGGTCGAGACGATACCGGGCTTCTACTGCTGGCTCGGCGCCATCATGTACACGCTCCAGATATACTTCGACTTCTCCGGCTATTCGGACATGGCGATCGGCCTCGGGCGGGTGTTCAACTTCCGCTTCCTCGAGAACTTCGACCATCCCTACGCCTCGTGTTCGGTACAGGAGTTCTGGCGGCGCTGGCACATCTCGCTATCGAGCTGGTTCCGCGACTACCTCTACATCCCGCTGGGCGGCAACCGGAAGGGCACGGTGCGCACGTATCTGAACCTCTTCGTTGTATTCCTTCTCTGCGGTTTCTGGCATGGCGCGGCGTGGAACTTCGTCGTGTGGGGCGTCTACCACG
>CAMIVJ010000004.1 GCA_946401765.1 uncultured bacterium
CGACCTCGGCCAGTATCCCCTCGCCAACCAGCAGCGCTACGGCGGCGGCGAGAAGTCGAAGGACGAATCGCTTCTGATGCCGGTCGAGGAGAGCGGAAACATGATCATCTGCCTCGCCGCGCTCGCGCAGATCGAAGGCACTGCCGAGTTTGCGTCGTACTGGTGGCCCACGATCACGAAGTGGGCGGAGTATCTCGCGAAGTTCGGCTTCGATCCCGGCAATCAGCTATGCACGGACGACTTCGCCGGGCACCTCGCGCACAACGCGAACCTCGCCGCGAAGTCGATCGTGGCGCTCGCCTGCTACGCCCGCCTCGCGAAGGCGCTCGGCCACGATGAAGTCGCCGCCAAGTACGCGGCGATGGCCAAGGACATGGTGCCGAAGTGGATGGAGGCCGCGAAGGGCGGCGCGGAAGGCGCGTATCGCCTTGCGTATGACCGTCCCGGCACGTGGTCGATGAAGTACAACATCGTGTGGGACAAGGTGCTGGGCCTTGGGCTCTTCCCTGAGTCCGTCTTTGATGCGGAGGCCAACGCCTACTGCCGCCTCGCCCATGCGTACGGACTCCCTCTCGACAACCGCAAGCCCTACACGAAGACCGACTGGGAGCTGTGGTGCGCCGCGTTCACCGACCGCCGCGAGTGCTTCGACGCCATCGTCGACCGCGTCTACCGCTTCGCCAACGAGACTCCGAGCCGCGTGGCGTTCTCCGACTGGTATTGGACCGACAGTTCCAAGTACGTCCACTTCATCGGCCGCAGCGTGATCGGCGGCGTGTTCATGCCGGTGCTCCGCAACGGAGACATGTGGAGGAAATACGCCTCTCGCGACAAGGCGAAGACAGGTCTCTACGCGCCGCTCAAGGAGCAGGCGAGAAGCAAGACCGTGGCGCCTGAGGGAAGGGCGTCCGGCGACATAAAGTGGAAGTACACCTTCACGAAGCCGGCGGATGGATGGGAGAAGCCCGAGTTCGACGATTCAGGATGGCAGACGGGAGCCGGCGGATTCGGAGTGGCGGGCACTCCCGGCTCGGAAGTGCGCACGAAGTGGAACACGAAGGACATCTGGCTGCGTCGCCACGTGACGCTCAACGCCGTGCCGGGCGAGCCGCTTCTCTCGCTGCACCATGACGACGACACGAAGGTGTGGTTCAACGGCGTTCTTGCTGGAACGTTCAGCGGATATTCATGCGACTACGAGATGCAGAATGTCTCTGACGCCGCCGCGAAGGCGCTCAAGAAGGGCGACAACGTGATTGCGTCAACGACGCATCAGGACTTCGGCGGGCAGTACATCGACTACGGCATTGCGGAGAAGTGCGACAGCGAAGACGCGTTCAACCTCGCCTCGTTCAACGTCCGCTGCGCGACTTCGTCCGACGAGGGCGTCAACTTCTGGACGAACCGCTTCCCCCGCCTGGTCAAGGTGATCAACGACCGCGCCTTCGACATAGTGGGAATGCAGGAGCTCACGCCGAAGCAGAGAGAGTACCTCGACGAGGCGCTTGGATCCGCCTGGGGCCGCATCGGCGTTGGGCGGCTCGTGGAGGACATGGGCGAGTCTATGACGATCTACTACCGCAAGGCGCGCTTCGAGTGCCTCGCCACGGACACGTTCTGGCTCTCCGAGACGCCCCGCGTGCCCGGCTCGAAGTCGTGGGACTCCGCCTGCGAGCGCAACTGCACATGGGGCCTCTTCCGCGACAAGCGCACTGGCCGCAAATTCCGCTACTACAACACGCATCTCGATCACATAAGCAACGAGGCTCGCGTGATGGGCATGAGAGTGATCCTCACTGAGATGCGCCGTATCTCGCAGGGCGAAACCGTCTTCCTGACGGGCGACATGAACGCGCACTACAAGAACGTTCCGGCGGAGGACAGGGCTCGGCTGGAGGCTGGCGGTGGTCCCGTCATCGACGATCCGCTGACGATAGCCGACCCGATATCCGCCGCTCTCCACACTCTCTACGACACGCGCCTCAGAAGCGAGACGCCGCACGAGGGGCCGCTCTTCACGTTCAGCGGCTACAGGCCGCGCAACGTCTGCCTGATCGACTTCGTGTTCGCTACGGGCAACGTGCGCGTGCTTCGCCACGTAACTTGCCATGAGCGTCCGGACGGCGTCCATCCGAGCGACCATGACGCCGTGATGGCGAGGGTCGTGATCAAATAGGACGCATGAGTCCGGATGCTAGAGCAGCAGTTAGCCCCAAGACTCGCGCAGACGCAGACCCTGTCGCCGAAGATGCAGCAGGGACTGGCGATTCTGCAGCGTCCGATCACGGAGCTGAGGGCTGAGCTGCAGAGGCAGATGAGCCTCAATCCGGCCATCGAGTCGATCGACTGGAAGGCGGAGCTGCCGATGTCCGCCGCGCTTCCGGAGGAGCATGTGAGCGGAAGCGTCTCGGAGAAGGAGATGGACTTCAATCCCTCCACTTCCCAGGGCATGGAGACGCTTGCCACCGACGATGCGGACCGCGACCAGTTCCTCAAGAACATGGAGAACTTCGAACCGACCTCCGAGAGCGGTGCTGCGGATCCCGACGCGCAGACGCGCCGCCAGGCCTTCTTCGACCGCCAGGTGAAGACGGAGACGCTGCAGGAGCATCTTCTTGCGCAGATACCGCTCTCGGAAATAAAGGCGGAAGACCGCCGTCTCGCCGAGACGCTTGTGTACAACATCGACGACGACGGCTATTTCACTGGCTCGATACCCGACATCCAGATGACGAGCGGCATGGTGACGGAGGCGCACGTGCTCGCCGTTCTCGCCCAGATCGGCCGCTTCGACCCTCTGGGCTGCGGCGGACGCAACCTGCGTGAATGCCTGCTCATGCAGATGGAGAAACTCGACGACTCCCCATGGGAGGACGAGGTGCGCGCGCTTGTGGACCGCCACATCCCGGACCTCATGGCGAATCGCACGGAGCCGATCTTGAAGGACCTGAAGATCGACGCCGCGGATTTCCCGCGCGTGCTGGCCGAGCTGCGCAAGCTCACTCGCCATCCCGGGCGAGGGTTCCAGCAGCGCGTGGATCCGTCCATATACGTGGTTCCCGAGGTCTATGTGGTGCAGACTGCCTCTGGCGCATGGAAGGTGCGCGTGCCGGAGGGCAGTATGCCTAATGTGGTCATATCGAGCGACTACAGGCGCATGCAGAACGACCGACGCATCGACGCGGAGGCGCGCAGCTATGCCAGACGATCGGTCGACGAGGCGGAGAGCCTTCTGGATTCGCTGGCCGATCGACAGGAGACGATACGCCGCGTGGCGCAGGCGATAGTCAACGAGCAGAGCCAGGCGTTCGACGCCAGGTCGCTCTCGGCGCTGCGTCCGCTCACGATGGACCAGGTGGCCGAGGCTACAGGCCTGCACAGCTCCACGGTGTCGCGCGCGGTGAACGGCAAGTACATGGCCACTCCGATGGGTGTCGTGGAGATGCGCAGGTTCTTCATGCGTGGCATCGCCACCGACGGTGGCGGCGACATGGCGAAGACCGCCGTGATGAACCGCATCCGCGGGATCATCGAAGGCGAGGATCCCGCCAATCCGCTCTCCGACCAGAGCATCGTGGAGATTCTCAAGAAGGAGCATGTGGTGGTGGCGCGGCGCACCGTGGCGAAATACCGCGAGGAGCTTAAGATTCCCGGCACAAGGGAAAGACGAAAGGAGAAGATTCAATGAAGAAGATGATTCTGGCATCGGCGGCGTGCATTGCGCTTGCGATCGCCGCGCAGGCGTTGGAGCTTGGCGGAGAGCGGCTGAAGGGGCGTCCGCCCGAGGCGCTGCTCGCGTGCGGTGGCGGAAGCGTGTGGATGGTCGATCCGGACGGAAAGGTGACGTGGAAGAAGGACGGTTGCGGCAACATCCACCGCGCGGTGAAGCGCGGCGGCAGGGTGTATTGGTCCAACGGCAACGTGTGGGTCACCGAGATTGCCACCGGCAAGACTGAGCTCTACTACAAGCCCGCGCCGCGCGAGGGAACGTACGGGTTCGACATCGCCGCAAACGGCAACATCGTCGTCGCCGAGAACGCCACCGACTTCATAACGGAGATGAAGCTCGACACGAAGGAGGTTGTGGCGAAGTTCAAGGGCGATCCGCGCGGCGTTGACGGCAAGACGCCGTCGCCGCATCACCACTACCGCATGGTGAGCCGCACCGCGGCGGGAACATATCTCGTGTGCTGCTCGGGCGCGAACATCGTGCGCGAGTACGATGCCTCGGGCAAGCTCGTCTGGGAGCAGGCCACGCCGGCGCTCGCCTTCGAGGCGTTCCGGCGCGCGAACGGCAACACGCTCATCTCCCATCTCGGCGCCGTGACCGAGTACACGCCCGACCACCAGGTGGCGTGGCGCTTCTCGTGCGAGGACGCTCCCGCGCTGAAGCTTGCCAACCTCTGCGGCATCTTCGAGAGGCCGAACGGAAACCTCGTGGTGGGAACGTACGCGAACGGCACGGAGAAGGGCGACCGCGCGACGGCATTCGAGGTGACGCGCGAGAAGAAGATCGTGTGGAGCTACTCGCCGGCGGGGAAGCGCCTCTCCACGATGACCGTCCTGCCCGTTCGCGATTAAAATTTCGTGCCCCCTCGTCAAGCCGCCCATTTTTTGGTAAAATATACAATCCGTTTTTCAAGAAAGGCAGAAGAGAAATGACATTTGAGAAAAAAGAGTCCGCTCCGTGCGTAGTCGCGTTCTCCGTGAAGGTCGATGCGGAAGAGGTCCAGCCGACCTACAAGAAGGTGCTTGGCATGTTCCTGCGCGAGGCGTCGGTGCCAGGCTTTCGCAAGGGCAAGGTGCCTGCGGCCATCGTCAAGGATCGTTTCAGCGGCGAGATAACCAAGGAGTGCGCCGGCGCGTGCTTCCGCGAGTTCTATCCCAAGGCCGTCAAGGAGGCCGGCCTTGATGTGGTGCATCTGCAGGGCGTCGACGAGATGCAGTTCACCCCGGAGACCGGTTGCGCGTTCACCGCGCAGGTCGAGGTGAAGCCGAAGTTCGATCTGCCCAAGTACAAGAAGCTCGCGATCAAGCCTGGCGACGTCACCGTGACGGACGAGCAGGTCGGCGAGCACCTCGAGAGCTTCCGCAAGGCGTTCGCCAAGTTCGATGACGCCAAGGAAGGCGAGGCCGTGGGCGATGGAGACTTCGTGCAGTTCGACTACGCCGGCTTCCTCGACGACGGCGCGCAGACCCCGCTTTCCACCGTCGTGCCCGACCTCAAGGCCGTATGCTCCGCCGAGGGCTTCTGGACGCAGCTCGAAGAGGGCAGGTTCATCCCCGAGATACTCGAGGCTCTCAAGGGCATGAAGGCCGGCGAGACCAAGGAGGACGTCAAGGTCACGTTCCCGCAGGAGAACGCGCCCGACGCGCTCAAGGGACGCGCCTGCACGTACAAGATCACAGTCAAGAGCTTCCGCCGCCGCACGCTCCCCGACGACGCGGCGTTCGCAGAGGCCGCCAAGGTCGAGTCGCTCGACGCCCTGCGCGCGCAGTTCCGCGAGCAGATGGAGAAGGACGCCCGCGAGGCCGAGTTCGCGAACCGCCGCAACCAGGCGATGGAGCAGCTGCTCTCCAAGGCAGACTTCGACGTGCCGCCTTCTCTCGTGGCGCGTCAGACCAACAGCTACCTCGAGGATCTCGCCATGCGCGCCCAGCAGCAGGGCGTGAGCGGCGACTACATCGACAAGAACCGCGACCGCATCATCGCCGACGCCGAAAACCACGCCGTGCGCCAGGTGCGTCTCTCCTACATCCTCCTCGGCATCGCCGACGCCGAGAAGATCGAGGCCTCTGAAGCCGATATCACCGCCGGACTTGAGAAGATCGCCGCCGGCTCCAACGGACGCATGACGGTGGACGACCTCCGCAAGCAGCTTGCTGAGCAGAAGCAGACCGAAGTCTACCGCGAGCAGGTGCGCGCCGAGAAGGCGCTTGACTTCATCCTCGCCGAGGCGAAGTAGAAGCAAGTGCGCACGGAGACAGGTGAAATGAGCACAACACGCGCAAGTTCGTATCTGGTGCCGATGGTCGTGGAGCAGACGAGCCGCGGCGAGCGCTCCTACGACATCTACAGCCGCCTAATGCAGGACCGCATCGTGCTCCTCGGCGGCGAGGTGAACGACGACATGGCCAACCTCATCGTGGCCCAGCTCCTCTTTCTGCAGGCGCAGGACGCGAAGAAGGAGATATCCATGTACATCAACTCGCCGGGCGGCAGCGTCACGGCGGGCCTCGCCATCTACGACACGATGCAGTTCATCTCCTGCCCCGTGGCCACCTACTGCATTGGCCAGGCCGCGTCGATGGGCGCCGTGCTGCTCACCGCCGGCGCAAAGGGCCGCCGCTTCGCGCTGCCCAACGCCCGCATCATGATCCATCAGCCGTGGGGCGGCGCCGAGGGCAAGGCCAGCGACATAGAGATCACCTGCCAGGAGATTCTGCGCCTCAAGCAGAAGCTCAACGAGATTCTCGCCTCCCATTCCGGCCAGACGCTGGAGAACGTTGTGCGCGACACCGACCGCGACCACTTCATGAGCGCGGAAGAGGCCTGCTCGTGGGGCCTTATCGACAAGGTGCTCGTTCCCAAGAAGGCCTGATAGACATGGCGCGAAAGAACTCAAACATCCCTCCCGACAACATAGTATGCTCGTTCTGCGGGCGCAGCCTCGCCGACGGCATCCTTGTGATTCCGTCCGAGAAGGCCAACATCTGCGAAGACTGCGTTCGCTCCGCCGGCGCGATCATCGACGAGATGAACGAGAAGATGGGCGTGGCCGCGCCAAGCGCCGTGCGCAAGCCCGCGCCCGCTCCCGCGCCGAAGCTCGGCCCCGTGCCGGCGCCCCGCGAGATCAAGGCGTTTCTCGACAAGTATGTGATCGGCCACGACGAGACGAAGAAGATACTCTCCGTTGCCGTGCACAACCACTACCGCCGCCTCGAGACGCAGGAGGCCGCCAAGGCCAAGGGCGCGAAGGCGGAGAGCTCCGAGTTCGCCGACGTGGAGATCGAGAAGGCCAACATCCTGCTGCTCGGCCCCACCGGATGCGGCAAGACGCTCTTCGCCCGCACGCTCGCGAAGCTTCTGAAGGTGCCGTTCGCCATCGGCGACGCCACCACGCTCACCGAGGCCGGCTATGTGGGCGAGGACGTTGAGAACGTCGTGCGCTACCTCTGGCAGAACGCCGACGGCAACGTGGAGCTCGCCAAGCGCGGAATAATCTACATCGACGAGATCGACAAGATCGCCTCGAAGACGGAGAACGTCTCCATCACGCGCGACGTCTCCGGCGAAGGCGTGCAGCAGGCGCTCCTCAAGATACTCGAGGGCACGGTGTGCAGATTCCCCCCGAAGGGCGGGCGCAAGCACCCCGACCAGGAGTACATCGAGGTGGACACCTCGAACATACTCTTCATCTGTGGCGGCGCGTTCGTGGGCCTTGAGAAGATCATTGCCGAGCGCACCGGGAAGTCGGTGATCGGCTTCGACATGAACGGCAAGGATTCCGCGCCGGGCCAGTCCGCCGCGCATCCAGCGCTCGACGTGCACCCCGAGGACCTCATAAAGTTCGGCCTCATCCCTGAGTTCACCGGGCGTCTTCCCGTGATCACGGCCATGACCGAGCTCACCGAAGACGACCTCGTGCGCGTATTGACCGAGCCGAAGAACTGCCTCGTGAAGCAGTACCGCAAGCTGCTCTCCCTCGACAACGTGGACCTTTCCTTCGAGCCGGACGCCCTGCGCGCGCTTGCCCGCAATGCGCTCGCCCGCAAGACCGGCGCCCGCGGCCTGCGCGCCGCGATGGAGAAGATCATGACGAACATCATGTTCGAGGCGGCCGACGGCTCCGCCCCGAAGAAGGTCGTCGTCACCGCCGCCCTCGTTGAGGAGGGGCTTAAATGACGCTTACACTTTTGCGAGCCAAGCTCCACCGCATCCGCGTCACAGAGGCCTGCCTCGACTACATGGGCTCGCTCACGGTCGATCAGGATCTCATGGACGCGGCCGGCCTCTACGAGCACGAGAAGATACTCTGCGCCGACGTGGAGAACGGCAACCGCTTCGAGACCTACGTAATCGCCGGCCGGCGCGGCTCAGGCGTGTGCTGCCTCAACGGCGCCGCCGCCCACATGGGAAAGACGGGCGACCATCTGATCGTGATGGCGTTCGGGCAGTTCACGCCCGAGGAGGCGCGCGCCCACCAGCCGCGCATCGTTTTCATCGACGAGGCGTTCAACCGCGCAACCACGCGCTGAAAGAGGGCGCTATTCGCCGGCCATGACGGCGTGGATGTCGTCTTCGCCGCACAGCGCCATCACAAGCCTGTCGATTCCCACCGCGACGCCGGCAGCCGACTTCACGAGCGGCAGCGTCTCGAGGAACTCCTCGTCGATCGGATAGTCGCTTTCGCCAAGAAGCCGCCTCTCCTCGCGCGCCGCGAAGAAGCGCCGCCGCTGCTCTTCGCCGTCGCACAGCTCGGTGAAGCAGTTGGCTAGCTCGAGGCCGTTGTAGTACAGCTCCCAGCGCTCGGCCACATCGCCGTGGATCTTCGCGAGCGATGCGGCTTCGCACGGGTAGTCCATGAGAAACACGAATCCCGAGGGAAGGTTCGGCTCGATCTTCGTAGCCATGTCGTAGTCGAAGCGGTCCTGGTTCCATTCCAGAAACGGATCCCACCCGGCGTGTTTCACATACATCTCGCGCACGGAGACGGTGATGGCGGGGGCTTGCTGCGGCAGCGCGGCACTAACGTCCTGGCCAAAAGGCAGAAGACAGCCGAGAAGTTCCTTCGTGTCCTCTTCGATGTTGTGGTAGGTGGCGTCGAGGCGGTACCATTCGAGCATGGTGAACTCGGGGTTGTGGCGCGAGCCCTGCTCGCCGTCGCGGAAGCAGGGGCCGATCTGGTATATCTTGTCCATGCCGGCGGCGAGAAGCTTCTTCATCTGGAGTTCGGGCGAGGCGCGGAGGAACTTCATTCCGCACGGTGGGCAGTCGATGTGCGGCTCCGGAGCGGGCGCGGCGATCATGACGGGCGTCGTGACCTCCACGAAGCCGCGCCCGTCGAAGAACGCGCGGATGGCGCGCACGATTCTGGCGCGCCGGCGCATGGCCTCCTGAAAACCGCCCTCCATCACACCTCGATCTTGATGATCTTGCGGATTATGAGCCAGCCGGCGAGGACGAGTGCGAGAGTCACGCCCACGCAGGCCATGCCCTTGAGGGACATGAGAAACGGCTTCATCACGTCCGGCTTGAGCACGGTCATCGCGATGCCGAGAACGATCGGCATGCACGATACGATCATGCCCTGCAGGCGGCCCTGCGCGGTGAGCGTGCGCACGCGGCGCTCGATGCGCATGCGGCCGCGTATCGTCTCGGAGATGCGGTCGAATATCTCGGTGAGGTTGCCGCCCGTCTTGCGGGCGATGTCGATCGATGTGCACACAAGCGTCAGGTCGTCGGAGGCTACGCGGCGGTCGAGAGAGGCGAGGGCGTCTTCGAAGCTTAGGCCCACTCGCATCTGCTGCAGCAGCACGCTGAACTCCTGCGATATCGGCTTCTCGCCGTTCTCCACCACGCTCTCGAACGCCTGGTTGATGGAGAAGCCGGCGCGAAGGGCGTTGGACATCGTGCCCAGCGCCTCGACGAGCTGTTCGTTGAACTTCGTGCGGCGCCTGTCGCGCAGGATGCGCACGTAGCGCCCCGGCAGCGTGAACACGAACGCGCCCGCCCCAAGGCCGAGCGCGATGCCCGCTATCGTGGAGGCCGCGCTCGTGAAGCTGAAGAGCGGGATGAAGAAGAGGAAGAAGGCGGTGAGGGCCGCGATGCGCCCGAGGTTCGCGATCTTCGCGGGCGAAACGAACATGAACACGTCTTCGAACTGACGGCTCGTCTCCCTGCCCATCTCCGTGGCGTAGTTGTCGGCCCCCTCGTTGAGGGCCGAGACGAAGAGAAGGGCGAACGAGAAGAAGGCTGTCGCGACGGCGGCGATCGCGCCCCAGTAGAAGATGGCCTCGCGTGTCAAGTTCATCTGGCTTCCTTATTCGCCGATCTTCTCCAGGCGCACTTCGACCTGGCGGTTCGGGTCGAAGATCGCCGTGTCGAGATGCAGGCCGCGGCTCTTGAGGTGTTCGTAGAAGGTGGGGATGGCGCCGGTGGGGCGGAAGTATCCTGCCACCTTGCCGTGGGCGTCGACGCCTGTCTGGCGGAACTGGAAGATGTCCTGCATCACGATCTGCTGGCCTTCCATGCCAGTGACCTCCGAGATGGCCACCACCTTGCGCGAGCCGTCTGAGAGGCGCGACTCGTGGATGATGATGTCCACGGCCGAGGCGATCTGCTCGCGGATGGCGCGCGAGGGCAGCTCCATGCCGCTCATCAGCACCATCGTCTCGAGACGGGATATCACGTCGCGCGGGGAGTTGGCGTGCACGGTGGTGAGAGAGCCGTCGTGGCCGGTGTTCATGGCCTGTAGCATGTCGAGGGCCTCGCCGCCGCGGCATTCGCCCACGATGATGCGGTCGGGACGCATTCGAAGGCAGTTCTTCACGAGGTCGCGGATCGTCACCGCTCCGCGTCCTTCGATGTTCGGCGGGCGCGCCTCGAGGCGCACCACATGCGGCTGCACGAGCTTGAGTTCGGCTGCGTCTTCCACCGTCACGATGCGCTCGCTCGACGGGATGAACCCGGATAGGAGGTTGAGAAGGGTGGTCTTGCCTGATCCCGTTCCGCCTGCCACGATGATGTTCTTGCGCATGATCACGCACGCCTTCATGAACTCGGCGGCGTTGTACGTCCACGTGCCGAAGTTCACGAAGTCCTCGACGGTGAGCGTTCTCTTCGCGAACTTTCTGATGGTGATGGTGGGGCCAGAGAGGGCGAGAGGGGGGATGATGGCGTTCACGCGCGAACCGTCGGCGAGACGGGCGTCCACGTACGGCTGCGATTCGTCGATGCGGCGGCCGATGGGCGATACGATGCGCTCGATCACGGCCATCACGCTAGCGTCGTCGAGGAACTGGAGGTCGGTGAGCTGCAGCTTGCCGCGGCGTTCCACGTACACGCGGTGGGGGCCGTTCACCATGATTTCCGTCACGGAGTCGTCGGCGAGGAGGTCTTCGAGCGGACCAAGCCGCATGGCCTCGTTGAACACTTCGCGCTCGAGGCGGTCTGCGTCGATGCCGGCGGGGAGCTTGCCGTTCGAGCGCACCTGCTCCACGATCTCGTGGATCTTCGCGGTGGCCTGGCGTTCGAGTCCGGCGCGGTCCACGCCCGCCACGGTGAGGCGCTTCAGGTCGAGGCGGTCGATGAGCTCCTTCTGAATCTGCTCCTTCACCTGGCGGCGCACCTCGGCCATTGGATCTGGGCGAGGCTCGTCCTCCTCTGCGGGTTCGGCCTTCTGCTCGGCCTGCTGGGCGGGCGGCTCCTCTGCGGTGGCTTCTTCGGCCTGCTGCATCTCGGCCACCTCCTCCTCCGAAACGGGGAACACGCGCAGCACGGTGTCGCCCAGCTGCACCACGGCCTCGGGGGAGAGCTCCACTATGTCGCCGATCTGCGTGCCGTTCACGAACGTGCCGTTCACGCTGTGCATGTCCTGTATCGTCGCGGTTGCGTCGCTCAGCAGCAGCAGGGCGTGGCGCTCTGACACGCCTGGGTCGTTCAGGCTTATGTGGCATGACGGGCCGCGGCCTATGATGTACGAGCCGTCGTTGAAGAGATAGCGGTTTGCAGTGCCCTCGCCGGGCTGCACGATGTCGAGTGCGAAAGCCATGTTACCGTGCCCCTCCGATGTCCATCTGGCGCTTCATGTTGAGCTCTTCGATCTCGCTGCGGATCTTCTCGAAGTCGACCTGCGGCAGCTCCTTTTCAAAGGAGGTGTCGTTCCTGTTTCTGAGCGTGAGCGCGAGGCGGCCCTTGATCTGCTCGCAGAACACGAGCATCTCGGCCTCGCGCGGCGTCACCTCGAGCGTGACCGTGGAGTAGTTCGATCCGCCGAAGTTGAAGGCCGACGACGTCTTCGCCGTGTCCTTGCCCGTGGCGAGCACCAGCACGTTCTGGAGCATTGTGCACGTCACGAGCTCCTGCGTCTGCTTGTCGCCGTCTCCCGGCTTGGGGAACGAGAAGGTGCCGATCACGTCCACGTGGTCGTTGGGCTTCACCATTCCGCTCACCGCCGCGGCGCCGGTCGCGTTGATCGACACGGCCCTCATCTTCTTGCGTATGTCGGTCGCGAGTCCGCTTCCTGTTGGGTTGCCGCCTTCGATGTCGCTCCAGAACACGAGCTCTCCCTTGCGGTGGCCGCTCACGATCTTGCGTCCGATGATGTCGTTGGACTGCTCTTCAGTGAGCGCCTGCCCCCTGAGCCCGCTCGCCGGCACCACGCGCGTTCCGAGGTGCTTGCCTTCGAGGGCGGTTCCGCCCGGCACGTCTTCCGCATAGCACAGCACCTTCATTGTGCCGTGGCGTTCGCGGAACTCGCGCTTCATTCGCTCTAGTTCTGCGTCTTTCGACGCAAGGTATGTGCGTGTGAGCACGGCTGCCAGGAGGCCGGCCGCGATTGCCGTTATTAGTACGATCTTCTGTTTCATCTTCCTGATGGACTCCTTTGAAATCGGGTTACTTTCTGCGCAGTTCCGTGATGCGCACCCTGTCGGGCAGGTCTTCGGTGAGGAGGGCGGCCGTGCGGCGCCCGCGCGAGAACAGCCTGAAGGTGCGCGTGGATACGGGAAGCTCGTCCCAGCCGTCGTTCTTGTATTCCTCGGCGGCTTTTTCCGCGGCCGTTTCCGCGGTGCCGTGCTCGAAGCGCACGGCCACCTCGTAGTCGCCTCCCACTACGGAATGGTATTCCGCGTTGAGCGGCAGCGAGCGCGAGGTGAAGATCCATCCGCCTGCGAGGGCGGCGAGAATGGCAATGACGGCCGGGATGATGATGCGGCGTTTCATAATAGGCCCTCCTCGTCGGTGATGGCGGTTGCGGGGTTGAAGTCAGGCAGGCCCATTGCCGGCAGATAGGCCTCTTCGCCCATCTTCAGCTCGCTCTTGCCGCCTTCGCCGAACATGTAGGTGGCGGCAAGCTCGTCGAGGTCCACGGTGAAGTCGAGGCGCTCGCGCACGAGGTCCACGGCCGGAACGGACCTGAGGGCGAGAGGCAGGTTGTCGAGCGTGCGCTCGGGCAGGTTCCCCTCCGCGGTGCCCGCGCCAGACTGCGCGTTGCGGCCGGCCATCGCGCGCGTGAGGCTCTGCACGCGCGTCGACTCGGGGATGATGCTCGCAAACGTGAAGAGCGCGCTAAGGAGAAGCGCGAAGGCGAACACTCCCACGGCGAACTCGATTCCCGCCTGGCCCGACTTCGATCTACCGCGCATGGCGTGTTCCTCCTGTTGGGGCTGGGCCGCCGCCTGTGTGGACGATGCACTGGTCGCTGTTTCTCGCGAGCCACGCCACGCCCTTGAGGCGGAACGAGTCCTTGTTCCACTTGTTGTCCAGGATGGCGCAGTAGCGGCATCCGCTAACGGCCTTGCCCTCCGAGCACATCTGAATGTGGTCGCGCGTGTGGACCACCCAGTCGTCCTCCGCCATGTTCTGGCGCTCCTCGGAGGCTCCGGCGAGCATTATGAGACGCACTGCGGTGAAGGCGGGGGTGACGAGGGGAAGCTCGCCGTCGAGAGTGATGGTCTTGCCGTCGATCTCGCCGAACGGCTTTGCGGCGGCGGTCCACAGGTTCTGGCGCGCGGCGGTGCCGGGAGTGACCGGCGTGAGAGTGGCCACTACGCGCGTCACGGCGGAGCAGCCGAACACGTCGTAGCGCGGCTGCACGTCGCTGCGCAGGGGAAGCTGGTCCGGACCCGCCCGGTGCATCTCGGTCCACTGCCGCCAGTCGCCGCCGTACACGTACCATGCATAGTCGGTGAAGTTGGTCAGAACCCCTGAGCGGTCGAAAGCGTATTCGTTCACGTTCTCGCATCCGGCGCGCCTGGCGAGGTCGATCACGTTGCGGCGGATGCGCTGGCCGTTCTGGTCGGGGTCCACGTCGCGCAGGGGGCCTGCGAAGCGGTTGACGTCGACGGCGTAGAATTCAGGGTTGGTGGGCGAAGGCGTGGCGCCGGCCGGCACGTCGCCCCAGCCGTTGAAGTTCTTGAGAAGGTCGTACATGTTGCCGCGCAGGAAGAACCAGCACCAGTCCTCGCCGTCCACCGCCTGGTAGAAGGCGCGGTTGAAGAGCGGGTGCGATCCGTTGGCGCTGTAGTTGAAGAACTGCGCGTTGTCGCATCCGGCGTAAACGCCTTCTGAGATCGCGCCCTTGAGCATGAGGGCGTAGTCTTCGCTCTTCGTGGGCCAGGACGCGGTGCCTGGCACGTATCGGGCGGCGCCGGCGATCGAGTCGTTCACAAGGCCGGTCATGCCCTTGTCCACCTCAATGCCGTTCTTCGCTGCGATGCACTGCGAGGCGTAGAGACCCGCGCAGGGACCTGCGAAGACGAGGCGCTCCTGCAGATGCTGCACGCCGGCGACGAGGTTGGATATCTGCGATGGGTTCTCGCAGTACTTGCAGGCGATGTCGATCTGCGCGAGGTTGAGCGCGCCCACGGCGTTGAGCGTGATGCCCTGCCAGCGCGCCGCCGCGAGGGCTGCGGCGTCGCCGGCGTTCTGCAGGCGGCCCTTGCCGCGTATGGCCATGAAGACGTCGGCGTTCACGAGCATGAGCAGCAGAAGGCCGAGCATCATGAACACAAGCACCAGAACGATCTGGCCGCGTCTATGGCGTGGAGTGGTCATTGCAGGAGTGGTCATTGCAGGTAGAAGGGGTAGTGGCCCTCGATGCGGGCCTCGCCGGTGAGGGTGTATTCCTGGCGGTCGGCGGCGTCGACCGTCTCGTCGTCGGCGCCGCTTCCGTAGAGCGGGCGGCGCTGCCAAACGCGCATGGTGAGTTCGTTCACGTCGCCGCCGGGTTCGCTGCACGTCCATCCGAGGTGCGCGCCGTCCCAGTATTTGAAGTCGAGTATGCCGCGCGTCTCGGCCTCGCTCTCGGCCTGGAGGTAGGAGCCCATGCGGCTCACGAGCGTGCCGGTGGCGAGGCCGTTGCCCTCGTCGTCCTTCGTCTCGCACGCGCCGGCGGTGGACATCGTGGCTATGCGCACGGTCTTCGTGATCATGAAGTCGTTGAACCCCACTGTGCGCGCGCGGGCTGCGCGCGCCGCCGCGTAGTCCAGCACCGTGTGGCGCGTGAGCAGGCCCGTGTACTCGTACACCCAGAAGAAGACGATGCACAGGAAGAACAGCACGATGACCGTCTCGATCATCGACTGTCCTTCCCTTCCGCTGCCTTTCCTCAGGCGCGCCACGGGCCTAGTCTCCCGCATCGGGCATTAGTTCTCGCCGAGGCGCTTGATCGTGTTCTCGTCAAGCTCCTCCACGGCCTGCTTGGCCTTGGAGCCCTCTTCCTCGGAGATCGCGGCGGTCGCGCCGGCCACCTTCTTGCCAACGCCGCGGCCGAAGTATGTGAACACTGCGATCAGGGAGATTGCGATGAGCGCCACGATGATGATGTACTCCACCATCGTCTGGCCTTTTTTGAACTTGCGGCTCTTCATTTCTGATGCGTCCTTTCTTTTTTGAACCGTCACGGATACTCGCACGTCACCAGCTGTGTGGTGCGTTCGGCGGAGCTGCGCGCGGACGAAACGAACACGCGCAGAGCCTCGATGACGCCCAGCAGCACCACGAACACGATCACGTATTCGAGCGCAGTCTGGCCTGAGCGAGATTTGTTCCGCAACGATTTCATGCGGTTAGTATAGCATAAATCGGCGTTCCAATGAAGTGCGAAAGTTTGAAAGTTGCAGCCACGAGCCACGAGCCACGAACCACGAATCACGAACCACGAACCTCTAGGCACTAGGCACTTATTATGATATACTTCTGCCCATGGAAGAGCCATTGCCAAAAAGCTGCAGCGGCGCGTGCGGCAGCTGTCCGCGCGCCGCCTCATGCCCCGTTCGCCGTGCGGCCGCCTCGGCGGACGTGCTTCTCGCGGGTGCGCGTCCCGGCGGCTCGTCGCGCGGCTTGGACGGCGCGGGCTTCGCCGTGGACGTCGGCTCCACCACTCTCGCCCTCGCCCTCTACGACCTTCGCACCGGCTCTCTCCTCGCCGAAGAGGGCTGCATGAACCCGCAGTCCGCCATCTCTCCGGACGTCGTTGGCCGCATCGCCGCCGCCAGCACCCCCTCCGCCATTGAGCGCATGCGCCGCCTCGTCACGGACGCTCTCTCCACGCTTCTCGCCTCAGCCTGCTTTTCCGCCGGCATCTCCCCCTCGTCTGTCGTTGACGGCGTCGTTACCGGCAACACCGTGATGCTCCACCTCCTCACCGCGCACGATCCTTCCCCCCTCGGCCACGTTCCCTTCCGCGCCTCCTGGCTCGCCGGCTGCGACGCCTCCATTGCCGGCCGCCCCGTGTGGCTTCCCCCCTGCATCGGCGCGTTCGTCGGCGCCGACCATGTGTGCGCCCTCCTTTGCGCGGACTTCACTCCCCACGGTCCTCCGTCCCTCCTCTGCGACCTCGGCACCAACGCCGAAGTGGCGCTACGCGCGAACGGCACCATCTTCGCCACCTCCACTGCCGCCGGACCCGCCTTCGAGGTGGCCGGCGTGCGCGGCTCGGAGATCCTTGACTCCATCGCGCGCCTCCTCTCCTCCGGCGTCATCTCCGAGACAGGCGCCTCGCAAGGCGAACTTCCGCTTCTCGCGCCCGGCATCCGCCTCGCGAATTCCCACATCCGCGCCGTGCAGCTCGCCAAGGCGGCAGTCGCCGCCGGCATTTCCGTGATGCTCGACGAAGCCGGCGTCGCGCCCGCCGAACTTGAGGCCATATACCTCGCCGGCGGATTCGGCTGCGCGCTAAACCCCTCGTCCGCCGCCGTCGTGGGATTGATTCCGGACGTCCCGTCCGCACGCACCTTCTCGCTCGGAAACGCCGCCCTCGCCGGCGCAGCGAAGCTGCTTCTCTTTCCGGAGCTGCGTCCGCGCGTAATGGATCTCGCCCGCTCCGTCAAGCTCGTGGAGCTCGGCGGCAGCGAAGAGTTCTCCGACCGCTTCATCGACGCGATGACGTTCGGTCCGTGGGGCGCGGAGAATTGACGAGCCGCCTGCGCTGCGGACGTTGAAAAAGAAGTGCCGCCGTTCCAGTGGAACTAGCGTCCAGGCTGGAGGACGGCGGCAGTTGGATCAAGCGCATGTTCGCGCTGATGAATTGGCGAAGGCGCCTACTTGGCTTCGGCGGCAACGACCTTTGCGTCGACGGCGTTCTTCTTCACGGACGCCACGCCGGCCAGGCAGGCCTTCTGCGTCTCATAGGCTTCGCCGACGGCGATGATCTGCCCGTTCTTCGCCTTGAGGCGGAAGCGCGTCTTGCCGGCCTTGTCGGTGTACACCTCGAACTTCGGCATGGACTTCTTCTCGAACTTCTCCGCGGTCTGGTCCTCGATCTCCGCGATCGGCGCGTTCTTCGCGACGGACGCGATGCCGAGCTTGGCCGAGCGCAGGCTCTTGTACACCTGCGACGTGGCCACTACCTGGCCGTTGGAAGCGAGAAGATTGAACGACACGCCTTTTGCGGACGTCTTGACTTCAAACTTGCCCATGAGAATCTCTCCTGTTTTTGCTGTGTTTTTTTGACGGTGTTGCAGACGGCACACGCCGCTGACGGAGTATAGTATAATCTAATCCAGCCGCAGACGCAACTACAAACCGCAGTGATCGACGGTTCAGAAGCTTCCGTTCAATATCGGCAGCACTGGCAGCCAGCCGTTCTGCGAGATGATGTTGACGATTCCGATCTGGCAGCCGCGGTCCATCCTGTTCGCGTAGTTGACGAGCCCGATCTGGCAGCCGCGCACCGAACCGCTGGCCACGTTTACGCCGAAGATCACATAGTAGCCGCACTGTAGGCCGAACACGTCGTCCGCGAAGTTCACAAGGCTCGACTGCAGCCCCATGAACGAACCACCCGAGATGTTGACGAAGCCGTCCTGCAGGCCGCAGAAGGAGTCCGCGTAGTTCAGTATGCCAACCTGCGCGCCCACCGATCGCCGGTCCCAGGATGTGGCGGCGTTGTCGTTCCAGTTGAACAGGCCCGCCTGCGCGCCGTAGAGGCGCTCGCCGGCGAAGTTGAAGCCGCCGATGGTAAGGCCGGTGGAGTCTTTGCGCGCGTTGCCGATCACGCTGATGTCGAGGCCGGTGAATTCCTGGCATTCGCCGTAGATGAGCGAAAGGCGGAATCCCGTGACGTCGTACGTTCTAGACGGTGCCTGCACTGGCGTGAGAAGCGACACCATGACCGGCGTTGAGTTGTTGGCCGCGTCGGCAAGCAGCATGCCCGCCGCCATCATGCAGACCATCGACACGATTTTCTTCATTGCATTTTCTCCTTGTTTGAATGCGGCGCAGATTATACCAAATCGCCACGCATCCCGCCAGCATCCGATTCACTTGCGTAAGTGTAATAGCGTAATAGTTTAGTCGGCTGCTGGGGCGAGCGCTTGCGCGCGACCACTGAAGCCGTGCGTGACGGCAATCGCTGACGCAATCCATCGCGGCGAGGCGGCGCATGGCCCTGAGGCTGGCGCCTCGGCCAGCGCCGTCGCGCCGCGATGCGCCTTCGGCTTGTCGTCACGCCCGGACGCGGAAGCGGCCTTCGGCCGACACGGAAGGGCGCAGAAACATTTCTTCAGAACTCTCTGCAGTGAAAGCAAAATGGACGATCCATTTTTTCGTGTCATTCCGCGTCCCGTGAAGCGGGCTTCCGTGTCCGGGAGCAGGACGAAACCCGCAGGGTTGCGGCACGGCTGGCGCGTGCAGGCGAGGCGAAGCCTCGGGCCTGCACGCGCCGCGCCGGCCGCAAATCGCCGCAGGCGATTCGTCATGCGTCCGGTTTCTGTGGTTGCGCGTCAGCGCCTCCGTCATGCCTGAGTAACACATTGCTTGCTTCCTTCCTTCTTCTTTCGCGTTCATTTGCACGTCATTGCCGCAGGGCTGCCGATTTGATATAATCTCGTCAGCTCAAAAACGAAGGAGAATATTTCATGACAGTCAAATCGTTCGCATCGGCGGTCCTTGCCGCGGTTGCGCTTGGAGGGACGGCGCTCGCGGAGTCCGGCGGACCCGGAACGTACTTCGTGCCGCCGAAGGGAACGGCGAACGTGACTGCAGACGCCGCCGCGCGCGTCGGCGCGGCAAGGAAGACTGTCGCGTTCCTCGGCGGATCGATCACCGAGATGAACGGATTCCGTCCGCGCGTGATGAAGGCGCTGCGCGCGAAGTATCCGCAGATCGACTTCGTCGAGATCGCCGCCGGGCTTTCGTCCACTTGCTCCGACGCGGGCGCGTTCCGCCTCGAGGAGGACGTTCTCTCGAAGGGCGTGCCCGACCTCTTCGTCGTGGAGGCCGCTGTGAACGACGACCAGGATGGACACTTCACGCCCGAGCACAGCGTGCGCGGCATGGAGGGCGTTGTGCGGCACGTGCTGATGCGCAATCCCTCATGTGCCGTCGTGGTGGCGCTGATGGTCAATCACGGGCAGTACCGCACGCTCATGAACGGCGCCACGCCCGCGCACTACGCCGCGCACGCCAAGGTGGCGAAGCACTACGGCGCGGCGCTTGCGGACGTAGGATCCGCCCTCGCGGCGTCCGCAAAGTCCGGCGGAATGGGCTGGAGGGAGTACCGCGACTGCCACCCGTCTCCGGCCGGATGCGACCTCGGCGCGAAGGTGGTGATGGATGCCGCGGCGCGCGTGTTCGACCCGCTCGGCGCAGCGAAGGCGAGGCCGCTGCCGCCGCCGCTTGACGCGAAGTCGTACTTCAACGGACGCTTCCTCTCGCCGAATGAGGTCAAGCTCGGCGAAGGGTGGCGCGTGTCGCGTCCCGACTGGAAATCCATTCCCGGAAACAAGCGCGCGTACTTCACCCAGGGTCCTGCGATATGGAGCGAGCGCGCGGGGTCGGAGCTCGAGTTTGCGTTCAATGGAACTGCGGCGGCGCTATTCCTCACGGCCGGTCCTGACGCGGGCGACGTCGAGGTGTCCGTTGACGGCGGGCCTTTCAAGAAGGAGGCGCTCTGGGCCAAGTACGGCTCTCTGCATTATCCGTACGTGCACATCCTGGCCGATGACCTCTCCGACGGCGCGCACAAGGTGCGCCTGCGCGTGGTGCCTGCCGGCCGCGGCAGGGGAAGCACCGGCACCGCTGTGCGCATCCACCGCATCTGCGTAAACTCAGGCGCCCTTGCCGCGCCTTCCGAAACTCCGAAACCCCTAAACCCCTAACCCCCCAAACCTCGAAACTCCTAAACCTCGAAACCACGAAACTCCGAAACCTTCTCTAGCGCACTTCGTCCCGATTTGATATACTCATGGCGTTGTTCAGACATGAAGGAAACACAATGAAAATCAAGAAACTTTTTGCGGTTGCGCTTTGCGCGGCCATTGGATGCGGACTTGTCGGATGCAGCTCGACGGGAGTCGATGGATATGCTCCGGCGCAGATAGAGAATGTAACTGTTACGCTTGCTCCGGGGCGTACTCTGGCCGCTGCCGTCACAGCCGCTGCAACGCGGCGGGGATGGCTTCCGCATGCGCAGGCCAACGGCACGATTCGCTGCACGCTCACCCAGCGCAAGCATCTCGTCGTTGTGGATGTGGTGCCGAACGGCGAGCAGTCCTTCTCGATTCGCCTTGTGCAGAGCAACATTCCGGTTCGCAAGTACAACCAGTGGGCCAACACCCTCAGCCGCGAGATCGTGTTTCGGGCGTCGCGGTGATCCGTGGTTGCCGCCGGGAGGAAGGAGAAAGCAGATGGCAGGCATTTTTGAAGTGGACGAAGCCAAGTGCGTCTCATGCGGCGCATGCGTGCGCGACTGCGCCTTCCGCGCGCTCAAGATGGAGGGCGGCGCGCCGCGCATGGCCTTTCCCGACCGGTGCATGAAATGCCAGCATTGCCTCGCCGTGTGCCCCACGGGCGCGGTCACGTTCGACGGGAAGCGTCCGGAGGACTCCGTGCCGGTCAAGGACCTGCCGCTGCCGAGCCTCGAGTCCGTCGAGAACTGGCTCCGCACCCGCCGCTCCATGCGGTATTTCGCCGCCGAGGACGTCGAGCGCGCCACGCTTTTGCGCATCCTCTCGGTGCTCGGCAACGCGCCCACCGGCTGCAACGCGCGCGCGCTCACGTTCACGTGCTTCCCCACGCGCGAGTCGATGGACGGCTTCCGCCGCGATTTCATCTCCGTGATCGAACGCCATCGCGACGGCGCGAAGCTGCTGCCGCGCTGGCTGGCCGTGCCCGCGATCCGCATGCGCAATGGAGAGGACGACATGTTCTTCCGCGGGGCGAGCGGAATGCTCGTCGTTTCGTCCGACGACGCCGCGCCCGGCGTGGCAACTCCGCTTGAGGACGTCACGATCGCGTGCGCGCAATTCGAGATGCTGGCCAACGCGGCGGGCATCGCCACGTGCTGGTGCGGTTTCCTCAAGATGGTGCAGCAGGAAGTGCCCGAACTGCTGGAGCAGACGATTGGCCTTCGCCGCACGGCGCCGTTCTACGCGATGCTCTTCGGCCGTCCCGCCGTGCGCTACGCGCGCGGCGTCCAGCGCGACTCCTACGCCCGCATCGACTTCCGCGGGTAGGGCGAGCCGTCCCGCCGAGCCGCAAAAATGGTAGGGCCCGCTCGCCGAGCGGGCCGCGCCGCCTTCCATCTACTCGCCGTATGCGGTGACTTTGAAAAGCGTAATAAAGCCGAGGAACGTCTGCTGTTCGTAGTCGGCGAAGTACACCTTCTTGAGCTTGCCGTTCTCTATGGCCTCGCGCAGGGCCATGTCGCAGAAGTCCGCACTAAGCCCCGTGTAGATCCATTCCTTCAGGTAGATCGCCCTCGACCCCGTTCCGCTCTTCAGGTTGTCGCAAGGAACGGATTCGCGGTTGACGGAGAGTGGTGCGCGGAAATGCGCGTACAAACCCGTAGG
>CAMIVJ010000005.1 GCA_946401765.1 uncultured bacterium
ACAAGAGCGTCACGGCCGTCTCCGAGGAGTTCTCTGCTTCGGTCGAGGGCAGCCTTGGCGTCGTCGTAGCCGCCAAGACCACCATCGCCGGCTTCGTCAACTGTCTTGCCGGCGTAGAGGCGGGGGCGCAGTTCAAGGCCGTCAAGAGCCTTGACGAGCCGCTCATGTTCGAGATCGGCGCGGCCATCAACTTCCTCGCCGAGATAGACCTCTTCGACCATGTGTTCTTCGAGTCTCTGCTGACCCGCGTCAACCTCCTGAAGTTCTCCGGCTGCCTGTACAACATCTTCCGCTACCGCTGGTACGCCCCCAAGGCAGACTTCATCTGGGACCAGACGTCGGGAAGTGAGAAGGATGGCTACTGGGTGCGCTTCCAGGACTTTTCAAAACCCGCATACACCGCCTGGCAGGATCGCGGCATGGGCGATGGCATAGCCAAGGCCATAAACATGGCCACCTGGCTGGTTGGCAGTTCCTCGCGCGCCAGCCGCCGTTCATGGACGATCGAAGAGACCCCGATGCAGCATGTGAAATGGGTTTATGGCGACGAGGAAGGCATTCTCGGCGGAGCTCTCATCCCGTGGACGTATGTGGATCCAGAATACAGCAAGAATCACTCGCACCAGTATCCCGGGCCGGGCATCTACCGCGTTGAGAATGCTCCCTACTGCAACTTCGTCGACTGGGTCGCCGCCGGAGGGTCGATTATCGGCGGCAGTTGCGAAAAGTACATCACAGTCAAGAAAATGAAGGAAAAGGAAGAAGAGGAGGTGGACGACGAGACGAAGACCGAGGACAAGTCGATTGACCAGAAGATCACGCTCACCCAGGTGTCCTGCGACCCGAACGAGATGGCGGGTCCCGAGGGCGTGGGCGAGGAGCGGTTCGTGAAGCCGGGCCAGAAGATGACCTACACCATCTACTTCGAGAACAAGGCCGACGCGGCGATCGCCGCGCAGGAGGTGTACATCGAGAACAAGCTGAGCAAATACCTCGACTGGAGCACGTTCGAGATGGAGACTGTCTCCGTTGGCGGGCAGATCGACAGCGGCCTCGATGGCGTGACGGCGACTGATCTCGCCGCGCTTGATTTCGCCGCGAGCGAGATCGACCAGACGAACGGACTCTACAAAACGCGCACGGAGATCGCCTTCGACAAGGATACAGGCACCGTTGCCTGGTACATCCGCGTGCTCGATCCCAAGAAGAGGGGAACGGGGAATGGGGAACGGGGAACGGCTGGTGGCGAGTGCTGGCCGGATGACCCCGACGCGGGCGTGCTGCAGCCGAACATCCTGCCGCCGGAAGGCGAAGGGTACATCATCTACAGCGTGAAGGTGCGTGAGGATGCGCCCGCAAAGGCGATCATCGACAACTCGGCCGACATCGTGTTCGACGCCAACGCCGCGATTGTCACCGACCCGGCGTGGTGGAACACCGTGGCCCCGGCGGGCGCGGGTTTCGCCACGGACGAGGTCGAGGCGAACGAAGGCGAAAAGGCTACTATCCGCGTGAACGGCGGCAGCGCCGAAACCAACAGCAGCGTGAAGGTGTATCTCACCTACAACACCGCCGCGGCGGCAGATCTCGACCTCGGCAAGACGAAGTACCCTGTCACGCTCACGTGGGAGAAGGGCGAAGTCGGCGAAAAAGTGGTCGAGATTCCGGTCAAGGCCGACAAGACGATTGAGGACGACGAGTTCCTCACGCTCCAGCTCGCCGACGCGCAGGGCATGGAGCTTGGCGAGGCGAGAGTCTGCACTGTGACGATAAAGGATCCCGGCTACGCCGAACTCGCCGCGAAGGTGGTGGCCGGCACGGCGACTGCGGCGGAGATGAAGGCGTGGACGAAGCTTCAGGCAGCCAAGGCACCTTACATTCGCGGCCTCGCGGATCCTGCGAACGCAGGCAAGGTGAGTGGCGGCGGATTGTGCGCGGCGGGCAAGAAGGTGACCTTGAAGGCCTCGGCCAACAAGGGATTCGTCTTCGTGGGATGGCAGGATTCTCCGATCGCGATCGACGGCGAACGACTGCAGCCGAATGCCGTCGCCTATACTGCCACCACGCCGTCGCTCGTGATCGACCGCACGGCGAAGCCCGCCAAGAGCAGTGCAACTTCCACAACGCTGACGAACGTGACGGATAGCGCCACGTTCTATGCGTGCTTCATCACATCCGCCGAGGACAAGGCGGCGATCACGTTCGGCCTAAACGGCGTGGCGCTCGCCGGCGCGGCGGCGGAAACGCCGGCGCCCGCATGGTCCAACTACTGCGGCGTAGCGGTGAGCTGGCCTGTCACGTCGGGTGGACTCTCGGCGACGACCGTGAAGGCTGCCGGACTGCCTGCGGGCCTCAAGCTCGTGCAGGACAAGGCGACGAAGGCGTATTCAGTGGCCGGCGTGCCGACTGCCGCCTCGAAGGTCGACAAGAAGACCGGTCTCACTGTTCCCTCCAAGGTGAAGTTCACCGTGACAACGGGGGGCAAATCCACTGAGACGTTCTCAATCGACCTTACGATCATGCCGCTCCCGGATTGGTCTGTCGGGACGTTTGACGGCCAGGTAGGGTCACGCGTCCCGCGTGACCTCGAAAGCGAAGAACCCGTTGGCACGGTATCGCTTGCCATCGCCGCGAACGGCAAGATCAGCGGCAAGATCCTCGAAAGCGGCAAGACGTGGGCTCTGAGCGCTACATCGTTCTCGGCTGTCGAAGGTCAGCTGTCGGATGTCGATAACCTTGCCTTCCGCGCCATGGTGATCGGCAAGGCCGGTAAGGAGGTCTCCACCAACGAGATCGTGGTCGTGGCGAAGAACGGCGTAGGAGTCCTCACCGGAAACTTCGAACTTCAAACTTCGAACTTCGAACTCGCTTCTTACCAGAACCTCTGGAAGCGCGCCGACACGAAGGCGGCGCAGCCCGTGTTCAAGAAGAACGTCGAGTACGTGCTTGAAAACGGCGTCAAGCTCACGTTCAAGAAGGACGGCGTCGTCGCGTTCGCCGGCAAGATCGGCGGCGCGAGCGTGAGCGGCACGTCGCAGCTCATCAACACTGGCGATGCCTGGAAGGTGACGCTCTATGCGCCGGCGAAGAAGGGCTTTGACGGCTGGTGCGCGACGTTCGCCGTCGAGCTGACGCTTGACGAACAGAGCGCCGTCACGGCCGTCGCCATCGGCGGTGAATAGCGATGGAGAATGAAGCGAAGCTCTACACCCGCGACGAAACAATTGACGGGAAAACTATCCACGTAATTGGACTTTTACCACAACCAACCAGAAGGAACAACACGATGAAAAAGAAATTGATGGCGATGGTTCTTGCGCTTGGTGCGGCGCTTTTTGTCGGCAACGTGCGAGGCGATACAATCGACCTTGCGACGAAAAACTCCGCGTACGTTGCGCAGGACGGCGTCCCGACAGTGATCCACGTGCAGGAGTCGCAGCTGGCCGCGTATCAGGAAAAGTTCGCGACCATCAACGCCACATTCGTCGGAGACCTGCCGGAAGGCCTCTACTGCGTCATCGACCTTTCCGGCGGGCCAGAGGCAGAAATCTATCCGGTATCATACCTTTCTAGAATCCCGGACGGCGGCTGGACCGACGAGTATAAGACGACGAAGCTCGTCATGCGCCGCATAGATCCGGGCACGTTCACGATGGGGCCAAATTCATACGAGTACCACAGGTGGCAGTCGCAATGGGAGAGCGGTTCATTCTTCAGGTGCTATGAATCGGATCCCCGTGAAGTAACTATAACCGAGCCGTTCTACATCGGCGTGTTCGAAGTGACGCAGAAGCAGTACGAACTGGTGACTGGCGCAACTCCGTCAGACTACCCTGGCGACACGCGTCCCGTCAATAACGTGTCGTGGAACGACATACGAGGCAATTCCTCGATTTACAACTGGCCGGGATCCACGGCAGTCGCATTGTCGTCGTTTATTGGCAAAATCCGGGCAAAGACTGGCATCGACACCTTTGACCTGCCTACCGAGGCAAAGTGGGAATACGCCTGCCGGGCCGGAACGACGACATCGTTCAACGATGGACACAACCTTACGAGTTTCAGCGTTGATTCTGGATTGAACCAGCTTGGACACTACCAGTTCACTGCATCAGGCAGTCTAAGCGCCAGGGGTGCGTCAGTTGTAGGCTCGTTCGTGCCGAATGCCTGGGGACTGTATGACATGCACGGAAACGTAAATGAATGGGTGCTGGACTGGTCTTCGTACGGAAACCCGGACACAGCCGTGGTAGATCCTGTCGGCCCCAGCTCGGGTTCGCGCCGGAATACTCGCGGCGGCGGCTGGAACACGGCTGCGCACAACTGCCGCTCAGGGTTCAGCATCGAGGTCGATCAGTCGGCGCAAGACTACGCCGTTGGCTTCCGCCTCAGCTTGTCGACTTTCGCGTCCATCACGTTCGACGAGAACTTCGACGGCGGACGTGTCTTGACGAGAGCCGTATCCACCGCATCGACAGTGCTGGCGAGCGCACCGAAGGATGCGACGCGTCGTGGATGGATTATTGTTGGCTGGTCAACGTCGCCCGACGGCGAGTGCGTGGGGGAGACGGAGCTTGTAGCAGACGGCGCGACGTACTACGCGCAATGGACCGAGGCCGCGCCAGCCACCGTGACTTTCTATATGAATTACAAGGGCGGCGAAACATTGGTGGCGGATCTCTACGTCACGGACAATGTGCTTGATTGGGTTCCTGAGAATCCCGAACGCCAGGGGTGGGTATTCCTCGGATGGTTCACCGAGCCAGAGGGCGGCGAGAGAATTGCGGATTCGGACCTCGCCGAAGACGGCGCGACGTACTACGCGCATTGGGGCAATTTTGTGACCGTCACCATCGGAAGCGGCAATGACACGAATGCTTATCTGCCCACATACTCCTACTACTGCTATTCACTGACACAGCAGATATACACGCCAGAGGAAATCGGCGTGGCGGGCGCCATCAGCAGCATCGCCTTCAAGAACGGTGGGCAGGAAAAGACTCGTACGATTGACATCTATCTCGTGCATACCCAAAAGAATTCGTTTAGCAGCTCGTCCGACTGGATACCTGTGACTGCAGAAGACCGGGTGTTCAGCGGCAGTGTGACATTCACCGCAGACGGCGAATGGACGACACTGCAGCTTGAAAAGCCGTTCTCCTACAACTGCAAGGACAATCTCGCGGTAATTGTGGATGACAACAATGGATCGTATTCCAGCGGTATGAGCTGCTATGTATTTGGCACGGGCGCCATGTCCATCCGCGTCTATTCGGACGGCACCAACTACGATCCGACGAATCCAGGATCCTACAACGGCACAATACTGAATGTCAAGAACCAGATACAGCTGGTGATTGCAGGGGGCGGCGTCACTGCAGCTGTCGCCGAGTTCGAGGAGAGCGACGTCTACGTGTCCGAGTCCGAAACGATATCGATAGTCGTCAACGGCGGCAGCGACTCGAGGCCGACAAGCGTCAAGGTCTGCCTCTCGTACCTCAATGCGGCGGCGGCAGACATCGATCTCAAGAACGCGACCGTCAACGGCGAGACGCCGAAGGGCGGGCTCAAGTTCCCACTGACGCTCGCATGGGACACAGGTGACACCGAGCCGAAGACGATCTCGATTCCCGTCAAGCCCGACAAGGCGGTGGAGGACAGCGAAGCGCTGCTGTTCCAGCTCGCGGACGCCGTCGGTATGGAAATCGGCGGATATCCGCTGTGCTCCGCGACAATAAGCGACACGAACACGAAGGCTCTCAAGGCCGCAGTGTCCCCGTACAAGCCGAAGAAAGGCGAAACGGTGGAAACGTACAATGTGACCGTGTCGGGGTCGGAAGGCGGTTTCGTCGCGGGGACCGGTGCCTACACCGCAGGCACGAAGCTCACGCTCACCGCCGAGGCCCGTCCGGGATGGACGTTCACCGGATGGAGCGTCTATGGTTCCGAGGGGATTCTCTCCGACAAGGCGAAGTACCAGGTCGTTGTCGACGGCGACGCTGAATACTGCGCGACCTTCGAGCCCCAGCCCTACATCTTCGCTGTCGCCATTCCGGGCGACGGCGGCAAGGTGTCCGGCAGCGGATACTGCCCGGCCGGCAAGAAAGTCACCCTGAAGGCGACGGCGGGCAAGGGATTCAGGTTCGTGGCGTGGTGCGACGAGGACGGCGATTTCGTCGCCGACACCGCTTCGCTCGTCGTGGACCGCACGACGAAGCCCGCGGCCAGCTCGAATACCTCCACGACGCTAACCAACGTCAACGAGACCGCAGCGTTCTTCGCCGTGTTCGAGGGCGATCCGCGCGTGACGGCGACGCCGGTCGCGTTTACTAAGAACGGAACGCCCGTCGCCTCGGAGGGCGGCAATGTGACGGGCGCGGGACGCTACGCGCCCGGCAAGAAGGTGACCCTGAAGGCGACCGCCAGTAAGGGCTTCGTCTTTGGCGGCTGGTATGAGATAGGGAAGAGGGAACAGGGAATAGGGAACGGCGATGAGGATGGGTTGCTTTCGCAGGATGCTAGCTTCAGCTTCGAGATGGGCGAGGAGGATATCGATCTCTACGCCCGGTTCGTGACTGTCGAGGAGGACGCAGGATCGATCGTGGCCTCGCTGAACGGCGAAGCAATGTCCAGTTCGCCGGACGGAAGTCCGGCGATAACCACCAACGTGTGGGCTGGCGTGTGCCTCGAGTGGCCGCTTGCGTCGGAGGCGCTCTCGCAGACGACGATCAAGGTCTCCGGGCTTCCCTCCGGCCTCAAGTTCACGGCAAAGGACATCGTCGATTCCAAGACGAAGCAGGTGACGGTTCCCGCGAACACGATCTACGGTGTGCCGACCGCCGCGTCGAAGACCGACAAGGACGGCAATCCCACGCCGTCGACGGTGAAGGTGACGGTGACGACGGCGGGCAAGTCGTCGGCCACCTACGAGATCGCGCTTACTGTTGATCCGCTGCCGGCGTGGGCGGTGGGCAACTTCGACGGTCACGCGGGACGCGTGACCCTACCGAACGGCACGGTTGCACTGACCGTTGCTGCCAACGGCAAGATCAGCGGAAAGATCCTCGAAGGCGGTAGAACATGGACGCTGGCGGCGGAATCGTTTTCCAGGGCAGATGGAAGTCTGGAGTCCGAAGTCGGAAGTCTTCAATTCCACGCGACGGTAATCGCCAAGGCGGGCAATCTTCTTGCCACCAACGAGATTGCGGTCGCGGCGGCCCGCTCGGCGAGCGGGCCCTACCAGGGCGGTGTCGCGTCGGGGTGGATGGCCTCCGCGCCGTCCGAGCAACCCACTTGGACCGCCTACCAGAACTTCTGGAAGCGGGTGGACACCAAGGCGGAGCAGCCGGTGTTCAAGAAAAACATCGACAAAGTGCTCGAGCTCGGTGCGGCGGGCGATGCCGCCAACACGATCAAGCTGACCTTCAAGAAGGACGGCGTGGTCGCGTTCGCGGGCAAGGTCGGCGGCGCGAGCGTGAGCGGCTCGTCGCAGCTGGTGCGGCTCGCCGGGGACGGCTCGCCCTATCAGGTGACGCTCTACGCGCCGCCGAAGCCGACGGCCAAACCGCCTTTCGAAGGCTTCTGCAAGACGCTCGACGTCAAGCTGACGCTCGATGAGCAGAACATCGTAACGGCGGTCGAACTCGGCGGCGAGCACGACAAGGTGCAGCTCTGGGAAGGCGGTCCCTACTGGGCTACAAAGAACATCGGCGCGGAGAAGCCCGAGGACTACGGCTACTACTTCTGGTGGGGTGACACCATCGGCTACAAGCGGGAGAACGATCAGTGGGTCGCGAGCGACGGTTCGTCGTCGGGCTTCTCGTTCTATGTCAATGAGCAGATACAGACCGATCAAAAAACACTGGATGATTTGCGGAGCTCGGGCTGGATAACGGCGGATGGCGTCCTTGCGCCGGAGCATGATGCCGCGCAGGTGCAGTGGGGCAATGGATGGCGCATGCCGACGGATCAGGAAATGAACGACCTCCGTCAAAAGTGCGACTGGACACAGACTACGCTGAATGGCGTGGACGGCTACGAGGTTCGCGGCAAAGGCGACTACGAATCGGCTAGCATCTTCCTCCCCTGTGCCGGCGAAGGAGAGGGGGGTGTGCTCGAATATGCCAGATCGCGCGGCTACTGCTGGTCGTCCGCTCCGCACTCGGTCGGCAGCCACTCGTGGTGCCTCGCCTTCTATTCGGGCTTCCGCAGCACGGACTACTACGGCCGTTACTTCGGGCGGTCTGTCCGCCCTGTCCAAAGCGCCGAATAGCTGGTGGCGCGAAAGGTTTGAGAGATTGTAAAGAGACACGGAGAAAACTCCGGGCTCTCCGTGTTGCCGTCGGCAGACATGACGCCGCTTGGTGAATTACGCAGATGCGCCCAAAATGGCCTGTCCTCGCTGTGGATTGGCACAAGAATGCTGATTTTTGGTATAATGTCTGCCGATGAAAAAGACAAACTGCAAAACCGTTTTGATGGTGGCGGCCATAGCCGCGGGCGTGGCGTTCGGCGCCTCGCCGCTTGAGATAGCCGTGCGCGGGAAAGCGCCGGCATATACAATCGTGGTGCCGGAGAAGGCAAGTCCCGTTGAAAAGTACGCTGCAGAGGAGCTGCAGAGCTTTCTCGAGAAGGTGGCGGGCGTCAAGCTGCCCGTGGCAACCGACGCGGCGCCGCTTCCGCCGAAGGCGATTCTCGTGGGCGAGACGAAGCATTCGCTTGCGATGCTCGGCGGCGCGTTCGACCCGAAGACGCTCGGCGAGGATGGATTCCGCCTCGCTTCGCGCGCGCCGCATGTCGTGGCATACGGCTCGGCAAAACGCGGCGCGCTGTACGCGGCATACGAGATACTCGAGACGTACGCCGGATGCAGATGGTACGCCTCGTGGCACAGCGTGATCCCGAAGAAGGACCGCGTGGCGCTGCCCGGCGATCTCGACGACGTGCAGATACCGGCCTTCGCCATGCGCGAGCCGTTCTGGTGGGACGTGCTGCAGAACGGCGACTTCGCCGCGCGCCTTCGCGTGAACAGCCGCACCTGGCGGCAGAACGAGGCGAAGTACGGCGGAAACTCGTTTCGCTTCGGCGGCGGCCTAGGCAGCTGCCACACGTTCAACGCTCTTCTGCCGCCCGACAAGTACTTCGAGTCGCATCCAGAGTACTTCAGCATGGTGAAGGGAAAGCGACTCAACGGACGCACCCAGCTTTGCCTGACGAACCCCGACGTGCTGCGCATAGTGACCTCGAACGTCCTCGAGCGCATCCGCAAAGACCCCGGCGCGAAGTTCTACGGCGTGAGCCAGAACGACTGGTACAACTACTGCGAATGTCCGTCTTGCGCGGCGGTGGACGCCGAGGAGGAGAGCCACGCGGGCACGATGATACGCTTCGTGAACGCGGTAGCCGAGGCCGTGGAGAAGGAGTTCCCCGACGTGATAATCGAGACGCTCGCCTACCAGTACACGCGCAAGCCGCCGAAGAAGACGCGCCTCAGGCACAACGTGGTGCCGTGCCTCTGCACGATCGAGTGCGACTTCGCGCAGTCGATCGACAAGAGTCCGTTCCGGCAGAACATCTCCTTCCGTGACGACATACGCCGCTGGGCGGCGCAGACGGACCAGCTCTATGTGTGGGACTACACCACCGACTTCGCCAACTACTCCATGCCTTTCCCCAACGTTTACGCGCTGCAGGGCAACGTGAAGTTCTTCCGCGACAACAACGTGAAGGAGCTTTTCGAGCAGGGCGCCTACCAGGGCCGCCACGGCGACTTCGCCGAGCTGAAGGCCTGGCTGCTCGCCAAGTGGATGTGGAATCCTGAACTTCCGATGAAGCAGCTTCTCGACGATTTCTTCGCTGGCTACTACGGCAAGGCCGCGCCGTTTGTTCGCGACTACTTCGAGACCATACACAAGATGCAGATCGCCCGCTCGTCCTCGCCGGAGAGGCCGCTCAGGATATTCGACTCCGTGGCGAATTCGGTCCTCACCGACGCTTTCCTCGATTCGGCGGCCAGTTGCTGGCAGCAGGCCATAGACGCCGTGAAGGACGACCCCGCCACCTCGTACAACGTGCGCATGGCGGCGTTCTCGTTCGACTATCTGCGCCTGGAGCGCATGCGCGGCAATGTCGGGAAGGTGCTGATCCTCGCGCGGAAATCCTTGGCAAACGACGAATTGGCCAAGGTGCAGGCGCTTGCGAAGTCGCTGCTCGCGCGCATGGACGAGGCGAAGGACATCCGCCTCGCCGAAGGCCACGACCGTCACAACCGCATCCGCGAGGAGTGGCGCGAGCTTGTGGCGCGCAAGCCGTTTGACGTAAAGGTGGAATCGTCCGGCGAAGTTGAGGAGCGCGACATATTCATCGTCAGAAGGGGAACGTGGGGCGACTACGTGGATGATCCGAAGGCTTCGGACGGCAAGGCGCTGAAGCTCTTCAACACGCACTTCGAATGGTGTTCCTCGTTGGCCATGCGCAAGGTGGAGTTCGAGCCGGGCACGAAATACCAGGTGCGCGCGCGCGTTCGCGTGGAGAAGCTGCGCGACGGCGGAGAGGCGTTCTGGGCTGGCGTGTACGACCCTGTCGAGAAAAAGAGCCTTGGCGGCATCCAGCCGCGCACCGACGCGGTGAAGGACTCTGAATACGCCTGGTACGACGTCTGCACCTGGACGCCGCGCGAGGACGGCAAGGAGTACTTCTGGATTGGTCCCGGCCGCTTCGGCAAAGACGGCAAAAGCAGCGTCAAGGCCGTCTATCTTGACAAAATCGAGCTTTCTCCTGCCAGATAGCCCCAGTCTCATCCCCGTTCCCCTGCCAACTATTCACTATTCACTATTCGTTATTAATTTCTCAATTTTCCCCCTTGCCCGGAGGGGGCGGATTTAGTATAATATACATCTGATTTTTTTGGAAAGGCCAGAGACATGAAAGAAGGAATACATCCCAAGTACGGCGACGCCACCATCACGTGCGCGTGCGGCAACGTCATTCACACGCGCTCCACGAAGCCGGAGATGCAGGTGAACACCTGCTCCGCCTGCCACCCGTATTACACGGGCCAGAAGACGATGGTCGATACCGAAGGCCGCGTCGACATGTTCAAGAAGCGCTACGCCAAGTTCGCGAAGTAAGGCGTTTCGAGGAGGCATGCGTCAGGAGCGACGGCGGGCACCTTCAGCGTGTTCGGCCGCGCTCTTGTTTTTTGAGGCATGCCCATGGTGAGGGATCATGGTCGAGAAGAGCCAGATTAAGGGAGTGCTGGATCGCCTGAGCGCCGTTGAGGCGGCGATGGGCGACCCGGCGGTGCTTGCCGACGCAAAGCGCTACCGCGAGACGGTGCGCGAGCACACTGCGCTTAGGAAGCTCGAGGCGGCGGCGAAGCGCTACTTCAAGCTGCTCGACGACATCGAGGGAAACGAGTCCCTGCTTGAAGATCCAGACTTTGCCGAGGAGGCGAAGAGCGAAATCGAGCGGCTGAAGGCGGAGGTGCCTGCTGCCGAGCGTGCGGTGCTGGCAGGCCTACTTCCTCCAGATCCCCTTGAAGGACGCAACGCCGTCTTCGAAGTGCGCGCCGGAACTGGCGGAGACGAGGCGGCGCTCTTCGCAGGCGATCTGTTCCGCATGTACTCTCGCTACTGCGAGACGAAGGGCTGGAAGGTTCATGTGATGAGCGCCTCGCAGACTTCTCTCGACGGCTACAAGGAAGTTCTCTTCACCGTCGAAGGCGAAGGCGCGTACGGTACATTTCGTTTCGAAAGCGGCGGACATCGCGTGCAGCGCGTGCCGGTGACCGAAGCCCAGGGCCGCATCCACACCTCTGCCGCCACGGTGATCGTGTTCCCCGAGGCGGACGAGACCGACGACGACATTGAAATTCCCGAGAAGGACCTCCGCATCGACATCTTCTGCGCAGGCGGTCATGGCGGCCAGGGCGTGAACACCACCTACTCCGCAATCCGCATGACCCACCTGCCCACAGGCCTTGTCGCCCAGTGCCAGGACGAGCGTAGCCAGCAGCGCAACAAGGAAAAGTGCCTCGCCACCCTCAAGGCGCGCATCCTCGACCAGCGCCGCCGCGAGGAAGAGGCCAAGGCCGGCGCTTCACGCCTCTCCCTGCGCGGCAGCGGCGACCGCTCGGAACGTATCCGCACATACAACTTCCCCCAGAATCGCCTTACCGACCACCGCGTGGATCTCACGCTGTATTCTCTAGACCGCATCGTCGAAGGCGATCTTGATCCCGTACTTTCCGCCCTCCACGAAAAAGACCTCACCGACCGCATATCCACGGCGCTCGGAAAGGCAAGTTGATCAATTTTGGTGTCACGATGGCACGTGGCACACCAGGGGTGACATGATGTCACATAGTGGACGTGCGAAGGGGGCCTTATGGCATTGGCACGGGGATTGCTACACAATGAGTGTTGGGAAAAAATGAAAGGAAGTTGCAATATGAACACACTCATGAACATCAATCCTTGGAGCATCCTGGACGAGCTCTTCGATGCTAACAGCCGCACGTTTCGTAATATGCAGGCGCGCGTTGCCGGGCGGTTTCCGCCTGTAAACGTCTATTTGGACGATCATGCGGTTATGGTGGACGTTGAGCTGCCGGGACGTACGGCGAAGGACGTTTCGCTCTCTCTGGAGCCGCAGGCCGTTGTAATTGCCGACAAGCCGGCGATTTCGGCGGACGGCGAGCCCAAGAGCGCCGAGACGCCCGCGCCGAAGTGGTCGCGCCGTCTTGACCTGCCGTTCCGCGTGGACGCCGACAAGGCGAACGCAAAATTCGAAAACGGAATCCTGCGCATCGTTCTGCCGAAGGCCGACGCGCCGGACGTGCGCCGCATCGCGATTGCGGGCTGAGGCGCATGACAGACAGAAAACTTAATACAGGAAGGAGCATAAGACATGAACGAACCTAAATACATTGTTCCGAGCGCGTCCATGAAGGAGCGTCCGGAGGATTTCGAACTGACGTTCGAGATTCCTGGCGTGGGCAAGGGCGAGACCGAGCTGCACGTGGAGAACCGCACGCTCGTGCTGAAGACGCATTCGACGTACCAGAACCCGGCCGGGTTCAAGGAGGTCGCTTGCGAGTTCGAGAGGCATGACTACGCGATCAGCGTGGATCTGCCGGAGACGGCGGATCCCGCCACCGTGGCGGCGTCGCTGGAGAACGGCATTCTGCGCGTGACGGTGAAGAAGCGTCCTGAGACCCAGGCGCGCAAGATCGAGATATCGTAAGGTCTGCGTGCCCGCGTGAAGCTGCTGAGGCTATTCTGGGAGTTTTTCAAGATCTCGCTCCTTGTAGTGGGCGGGGGATACGCCATCATCGTCGTGGCCGACGAGGTGTTCGGCCGGAAGCGGCGCATGTTGGCTGAAGGCGAGGTGCTGGAGCATCTGCCGATCTTCCAGATGGTTCCCGGGCTGATAGCCGGCAACACGGCCATCTACGTGGGGCTGAAGATAGCGGGCCGGACGGGGGCGGCTGTGGCGCTTTTGGGCGCTGCGCTGCCCTCGTTTCTTATTTTCCTTGCGGTTTCGTGCGGATACTCGCTCCTGCCCGTCGAGAATTCCTATGTGGCGGGCGCGCTGATGGGCCTGCGCGCGGCGCTCACTGGCGTTGTGGTGGGCACGATCGTGAAGGGGTGGCGCTCGAGCGTGAAGGGGGCGTATGGATATGCCACTGTGGCGGCGGCGTGTCTATTGGTGTCGGCTCTTCGCTGGAACGTGGCCCTGGTGATGCTGCTTGCCATGTGCGCGGGAGTCGTGTGGAAGTTCTGCGGCGGCGCCACGCCTGCCGTGATGGCGGGTGGCGCGGGGGTGGCCGTTGAGCCGCTTTCGCGCCGTGCGCGCGTGTGGGCGGCGCTGGGCGGCGCGGCGGCGCTTGCGCTTGTGACGTTTTTTCTTGGAACCGTGTTCTGGACCTTCGTGAAGTTCGGCTGCCTTGGCTTTGGCGGCGGGTTCGTGCTTGTGCCGCTCTATCTGCAGACTTTTGTGGGCGAAGCCGCGCAGCTGCTGCAGATTCCGGCGGAGGAGTTCTCGAACCTGATGGCCCTAACGCAGGCGACGCCTGGACCGGTGAGCGTGAACGCCGCAACTTTCTTCGGGTACAGGATGGCCGGCGTCGCGGGGGCGGCGGTTGCCACGACCGCGCTTCTGCTGCCGTCGTATTTTCTGCTTACGGCCGCGTTGGCCGGGATTGAGCGGTGGAAGACGAGCCGCTTCGTGCAGGGGCTTCTGTGGGGCGTTAGGCCCGCCACGAACGCGCTGATGATACATGCCGCGATCGTGTTCGCCGGAATGAGCGTTTGGCATGGCGGCTTCCAGCCGTTCGCTTGCGCGCTTGCGGTCTTCGCGGCCGCTGCGCTTCTCACGCGCCGTCTCTCCGTGATGGTGACGATATTCCTCTGCGCTGCGCTTGGCGCCGCCTTCGCCGCGTTCTAGGCGCTTGTAAATAGTAGGGAGCGTCCCCTCCCTTAAATGGGAAAACGGCACGGCGCGGTCAAGGAAGGGATTTTGGGAATATCTGAAAAATTGATTTCGCCTTGCCATGCCAAATGGGTTCTGCTATACTCTTGGCGTTGTCCTCTTTGGAGTGTTTTTGAAGTTATGCGTTTTTTCAGGACGGGTGGCTTGAACCGCAGACGCTACGAAGAAGAGGTTTCTGAAAAGTCAGATTCCATGAGGTTGCCAATGAATGCAAAGAGAAAAACATCTGCCATGCTGGCACTTCTCATGGCGCTCGGCGTGACGAACGTAGTGCGCGGCGATGACTTCGAGACGATTCGAAGATTTCCGAAGCCGACGCCTTTGCCTGCTTCGACGGCACGCGTTGGAACAGACAAGGATGTTGCGCACAATGCCCTGCATCATAAATTTTCGGACATGGTAGGCAAGCCCGACAGGAAGGGCTCGATACACTTCAACGGCCATCCTGCCGAGATCGCCGCCTTGACGTTGGACAAGCTGGGCCTTATGAACGGCTATCCCGACGGCACGTTCAGGCCGGACCGCACAATCACAAGAGCCGAGTTCGCGGCAGTCGTGTCACGCGCGTTCAAGTTCGCAGGCAGTTCTGCGGCGGCAGCATTTTCCGATCCTGATGGCCCCCTAATGGAGACAGAGGCAGTGAAGATGGTTGTTGCGGCGCTAGGCTATGCCGACGACGCAGCGGCGAAAGGCGGCTATCCCAGGGGATACATGCGGGTGGGAAACGAAAAATACATCTCCAGGGGCCTGAACGTGCACATCGGCGAGCAGGCAACGAGAGGCCTGGCTGCGCAGATCATGTTCTACGCCCTGGGCTCGCAGATAAAGGGCACAGGCAAGACACTGTACAACATGCACTCGGGGAAGGCCGGCGAAAGAATCGGCAGGGAATTCATAGACGCCATGCTTCAGGACTACTACTACTACCGCGAAGAGGCGCTTGAGGCAATGATGATGGCGGGCATCACCCCGCTCCGCGTGTTCGACTCGATGCTTGACGTGCTGCTGAAGAGCGCGAACAAGGAAGAAAGGATCCGAGCCATAAGGGCGCTTTCCGAATTCATTATATTCGACTTGCGGGAACACCAGATCGGCAAGACGGACAAAGCCTATATGGAACTTGTGTACGGGCGCTTGAATCTGCTCTCCGCCGGCAACATGGCAGTCATTGCGAACAATCCCTGCGAAGACGAAGACGTGCGGCTGTACGCCTTGCGCGCGTTGTACCTGCTGGACAGGGAGGACCTCGCGGAGAAGAACTCTTGGACCCTTGCCTTCAAGACAAAGGCGATGAAGGTCACGCGCCATCTGCTCAACAAGGCGCAGGACATACTTGAAATGACAGACGACGAGGCATCCGTCAACGCGCTTGTGAATGCGCTTTCGAGTTCCGACGCGGAGGTGGTGTTGAGGGCGATTGACACCTTGGGGAGAAAGGGCCGCAACCCAAATCTGGCGGGAAGGGCAAAGGCCGCAGTCCCCGCGCTTCAGAAGCTGCTTGACCACGGCAATCCGCGCATTGCTGAGCGGGCATGCGTCGCCATAAGGGATCTTGGCGGCAAGCCGCGTAAAATTGTCACGCCGGTTCTCGCCCCATACGGCGGCAGCAAACAGGACGTCGTCACGATCATTGACGGCGCAGAATACAAGTATGGCGATCCAATTCCGTCGAACAAGGTAGTGACGATAAGCAACGGCAACATCGTCTTGACGTTCGACGCAGGCGACAGAAACTCGTGGGCCGGCGTCAAGAAGATGGCGACCTTCGACGACGACAGGAACCTCCTGAAAGGCTATGGCTTCATCACGTGGAATTCAGGCGCGTTCGGCAGAATCATAGAGCATGACGGCAGAAGAAGCCGCGGTCTGAAGACTGCAAACGCCGACTATGCCGAATATGCATACATGTATTCTCCGACTGATCGTTTCCCATACTCCTTGGAGGTCGTGTACAGAGTGCCGAGAGGCGAAAGCGGATTCTACCTGTACTATACGGTCGACAAGGCGGAAGGCACGGCATCGTGTTCGCACTTGTACTGCGCGCCCATGTTCAGGAAGAGTGCGGAGGTGTGGGAATATCAGATAGAGCATGACAAGCTACAGTTCAACAGCAGGGTCGTAGAGGACTCGCGGCCGATAGACACGGAATACGGAAGAAAGGACATCTACCAGTCTGTCTACCGCAACCAGAACGGCGAGCTCAACGCCAAGCACGAGCGTAATCCATACCAGCTGGACGCGTCCATAAGCGGCAGCGCGAACGACCGGCTGGGCATGTGGATTCTGACAGTGTCTAAAGACTCGCTGTGCAAGCTCCTAAAGAACGACAACGGCATGTTCGAGGGCGAATACTTCACATGGTCGGAGCGTCCTGTTCCGGAAGACAGGTATCACAAGGTGTACGGTCCGGTCATGGTCTATTTCAACAGGGGCGACACTCTCATGGAAAAGTACGAGGACGCCAAGAGCAAGCTTGCCTTCGAGCAGGCGCGGTGGCCGTACGCCTGGGTTGAAGACGCCCACTACTTCGAACGCGGTTCGATATGCGGCAAAGTGGAGATGTTTGACGGCTCGTCCCCAAAGGGCGCCTATGTGGTAGTCAATATTCCGGGCGAGACGGCGGGCAAGAAGGGCGAGCGCTATGTGACGTGGTGCCAGAGCAACAGCCCGTACCAGTACTGGACGCGTGCGGACGAAAACGGACGCTGGCGCATAGACGGCGTCCATGCCGGCGCATACGCCGTTACCGTGTGGAAAGAGGGCCATCCCGGCGAAGTCGCGAAGGGGAACGTGGCCGTGAAGAGGGCGCTCTGCACCGATGTGGGCACAATGGTCTTCAGGGAATACTCAAACGGCAGCCTCGCATGGCGCGTGGGCGACGCCGACAGAACATGGCTCTATGACTCCGAGAAGAACTTCGGCTGGGAACTGATTCACTACTACCCGATGAGATTCCCCAACGACGTCGAATTCAAAGTGGGCGAGAGTTCGCCCAAGTACGACTGGAACTATGTGCAGATCAAGATGGACACCTACCGTACCACGCCTCTGCCGTTCAGCATTGTCTGGAACATGGACGAAGTGCCCGCCGGCCAGCCCGTGCTCACGGTTGCAACCTGCAGCTCCCGCAACACGGGCGGCTATGGATTAAAGGTGCTTGTCAACGGCACATTGGTTGAAACGCTGGACTATTCGTCCGACGATTCAATGGTCATGAGAACTCACTCATACGGCAAGTTGATATTCAACCCGATCTCGTTCGACAAGTCATTGCTCAAAGTCGGCGCGAACAAGATAACCCTTGAAATAAACAGCGGAGCGATATCGTACGACTTCGTGCAGCTTGAATACAAGTTGAGCCCATGAACCCCGCATCATCGTGGCCGATGACGGAATAACCGTGAAGAAGGGCTTCGCGATCTTCATGCGCCAGCGCAGAATTAATGCCTGGAAATTGACCTGTGGCATATAAAGATGGTATAATTCATGCCGTCACATGCAACAGGTAGATACATGAGCAAGAAGAAAAAGACAAACGAGAGCGAACCACCGAGTCTATTCGACAATCTGGACCTCTTCGCGCCGATGACGAAGGCGAATGAGAATGGCGAGGAGAAGGGCGAATCCAAGGAGGCGCCGCCGGAGAAGAAGTCCGAGCCGGCGAAGAAGGAGAGCGCGCCTCCTCCGCCGTCGCATGTCGCCGCCACGACGGCGCAGGGAGTGGGGCTTACGGGGCATGGTCCGCTGCGCGACCTCTACGACTTCAACTTCAGGGAATATTCGGCGTACGTGATCTGCAACCGCGCCATCCCCAGCGTCGAGGACGGTCTTAAGCCAGTGCAGCGCCGCATTCTCCATTCGCTGTGGGAGAAGGACGACGGGCGTTTCACCAAGGTGGCCAACATCGTGGGCCACGCCATGCAGTACCATCCCCACGGCGACGCCTCGATCGGCGACGCCCTCGTGGTGCTCGCGAACAAGCTCTGGGGCAAGGGCAAGGGATACCTCATCGACGGACAGGGAAACTTCGGCGACCTTTTCACGGGAATGCCCGCCGCCGCCCCGAGGTACATCGAGTGCCGTCTCGCGGAACTCGCGCGCAAGGAGGTGTTCAACCCCAAGACCACCGAGTTCACGCCCAGCTACGACGGACGCAATAAGGAGCCAGTGCTGCTGCCGGCGAAGATACCGCTGCTTCTGATGCTCGGCGCGGACGGCATCGCGGTGGGCCTTTCCACGGCAATCTTGCCGCACAACTTCATCGAGCTCCTGGAGGCTGAGATCGCCATCATCCAGAAGAAGCCGTTCACCCTGTACCCCGACTTCCAGCTCGGCGGCGTGATGGACGTTTCGGAGTACGAGGATGGTCTGGGCAAGGTGAAGGTGCGCGCCGTTGTGGAGGCGCGCGACAAGAACAAGCTCGTCATCACGCAGCTCCCCTGGGGCGAGACGACCGACTCCATCTCCGCCTCCATCGAAGAGGCCATCAAGAAGAAGAAGGTCATGGTGCGCAAGATCCACGACCTCACCTCGAGCGAGGTGCAGATCGAGCTGGAGCTCCAGGCCGGCGCCTCGCAGGAGAAGGTGAAGAGCGCGCTCTTCGCGTTCACCACGTGCGAGAAGTCGGTGGCGAGCCGCCCGATCGTGCTCGACGCCGGGCGCCCGCGCGCGATGAGCGTGACGCAGATACTCGAGAAGAACGTCGAACGCCTCATGTACCTCACGAAGCGCGAGCAGGAGATCCGCCTCGCCGAGCTCGACGACCTCTTCCACGCGCGCACGCTCGACCGCATCTTCATCGAGGAGCGCATCTACAAGCGCATCGAGAAGGAGAAGACGTACGAGGGCGTGCAGCAGACCGTTATCGAGGGCTTCAAGCCGTTCCGCAAGGAACTGCGGCGCGACATAACGCTGGACGACGTGGAGCGCCTGCTGCAGATCAAGATCCGCCGCATCTCGCAGTTCGACATCGACAAGAACCGCGAGGAGATCGAGAACGTGCTCAAGGAGGAGGCCCAGGTGCGCGACAACCTCGTGCATCTGCGCGCATTCGTGGTCAAGTACCTCAAGGGCCTCGTGAAGCAGTACGCGAAGCGCTACCCGCGCTGCACGAAGATCGCGCAGGGCGCATTCAGGGAGGTGGACGTGAGGGCCATCACCGCGAGCGAGCTCACCATCCGCTACGACAAGGAGAACCACTTCGTGGGCGCGGGGCTGCGCGGCGGCGAGGAGCTCTTCAAGTGCTCTTCGCTCGACAGGCTCGTCTTCGTGTGGAAGGACGGCCGCTACAAGATGGCGCCGCCCTCCGACAAGATCTTTGTGGACAAGGACCTTCTCGAGGTCTTCCTCTTCAATCCCGAGAAGGACCGCGAGCGCGAGTTCTCATGCGTGTACGAGGAGCCTCTCTACGGCTTCTCATACGTGAAGCGCTTCACGTTCGGCGGAATGATCAACAACAAGGAATACCGCCTCGCGCCCGAGAAGAGCAAAGTGCTCTTCTTCGCCGAGGGATGCCCCGAGAAGCTGTACGTCAAGTTCAAGCCGGCGAAGAATCAGAAGATTCATCAGATGCTCTTCCAGCCGCTAGAGCTGGTGGACAAGGGGGCTGGCGAGAAGCGTCCGGTAGTGGAGATCCGCGGCGCCTCGGCGCGCGGCATACAGCTCACCACCAAGGCCATCGCGCGCATAGCGTCCACGAAGGGCACTTGGTGGGACGACGCCGAAGCCGCAGCCAAGGGCGTGCTGCTGTGACGTCGTCCCCGTGGGATGGCGTCTAGATCATTCGCCCCAGACGATCGTGGTCGCCTCGGAGTAGAGGCTGAAGAGGCTGAACACCTCGTAGTCGATGTGGTTCACCTTGGTGATGCCGGCGGAGTCCATGGCGGCCTTGATGGAGCTGTCGCCGGTGGTGAAGATGATCACGCTCTTGCTCTTGGCTTGTCCGTGCTTGAGGCACTTGACGGAGTTGTCGATGTTGAACGAGGCGGGGGCTCTGTGGTCCATGATGATTCCGCCGAAACCGAGGGCGGTGGTGGTGGTGGGGCCGCCCACCTGGGCGCAGCCGGTGAAAAGTGCGGCGGCGGCGAGTGCGGTGCCGAGAAGCAGCGTCTTCATTTCTAGTTCTCCTTTTTTTTATGAATGGCGTGCGGGGGAAATCCCGCGCGTTAAAGACATTATTGCATATCCGCCGCCGATTTGCAAGAATCGAAGACGCTCATTTTCAAGTCAAGTGCCGGTGTCCAACGGCGGAGATGAAAGTCCATGGCACGTTCACGCCGCGCACGGCCTACTTCTACGGCTGCACGATGATGGACGGCT
>CAMIVJ010000006.1 GCA_946401765.1 uncultured bacterium
TCGTGAAGGCGCCGAAGGGAAAGACGCATCGGTTCCGGACGGTCTTGCGGCCCGTCCGATCTTCGGCCTTTCCGAAATCGCCGTGTCCAAAGTGAAGAAATGTGATATAATAGGCGCCATGGAAGTAGATGTGAAATCTGCAGTGGCCGAGATAGAGTCCACAACCGACCTGCTCGAGCGTGCGCTCAAGCTGTCGGGTCTTGTCACAACGTTGTTCCAGCGGCGCGGGTTCCCGTTGGTCGTTGTTGGCGGTAGCGCGGTGGAGTTCTATACCGAGGGCGGTTACATGTCTGGCGACATTGACTTTTGTCGCAGATCGCTGAACGCAATTCCGCCGCGCGTCATGCAGGATGTCATAGCCGAGCTTGGCGGGAAGGGCGTGTCGCGTAGCTGGATAGTCTGCGGTCTCTGTGTCGATCTCCTTGGGCTGTTGGAGTGTGAAACATCCTTGCCTATGCGGGAGCTGGAGACGCCTTATGGCGTGGTGAGGATAATACCTCCAGAATTTGCACTTGTCGAGCGTGTGCTCATCGCCAACTATCCGCCGTCGCAGGAGTTGGCGGTCACGGCCCGGATGATGATGGTGGCGGCATTGAATGATCCGAACTTCGACTGGGCTGAGGCGGAAAGGCTTGCGGCATTGCCCGATTTCGGCGTTCTAGCGGAACTGCGTGCGTTGAAGGAGGAGGTGTCCCGTGGTTGACGGCGATGAACGCAGGGTAATCCGCATGACTTGGGACGAATGGCGAGCTTCCCGTGCCGCGAAGCGGGCGGCGCTTGCGGAGAAAGGCCTTGCCGCGCCGTCGCGTCGTACGACTGCGCGTGTGGAAGCTCGCGCGGCCTTGCGGGCGTTCACCGCTGCAACGTGTGATACGGCAGGAAGTGGCGAGTAAATCTGATATGAAGGCGGCAGAACGTACGACAAGTCTCGCCTCCCTTCTGTTGGCGATGTTCGCGCTTGCTGCGGTTGCTGCCCGGTGAAGTACAAGGGCGGGCCGGACGCGCCGGGCGGCTCGCCCTACCTTTGACGGCGTGTTGGGCGGGAGGATATGATATACTATTTCCGTTCAGGAGAAAGGATGAATATGTACAAAAAGATGGCAATGGCACTAATCTGCGCGGCGACGGTGGCGGTTGCCGCGAGCGATGCGGACGGCGCGAAAGCCGTTGTCGGGAATCCCATCAGCGCGCTGATCGGGCGTCCCGTGGGCGACACGCACATGATCGAGTGGAAAGGGCGAGTGTACCTGTTCGCGGGGCACGACTTCGCATTTGAGAGCAAGGACTACGACCTCCGCGACTGGTGGGTGTGGTCGACGTCTGACCTGCTTGAATGGAAACTCGAAAGCGTGCTGAAGCCGGAGGACACGTTCCTGCGGCGTCCGTCCAAGTCGTGCTGGGCCACGTTCGGCGTGCCGTTCCCAGACGGTTGGCGCTACTACTTCTCTGCGGGGCCGACGGAGATCGGCGTCGTGACGGCAAAGACCCCGGCCGGTCCCTGGAGCGACCCGCTCGGCAAGCCGCTCGTCGCGAAGGGCGAGTATCGGACGCAGGCGCGCGACCCGGACGTCTTGCTCGACGACGACGGTTCGGCGTACATCGTGTTCGGCACGTTCAAGTACTTCATCGCGAAGCTCGGCGCCGACGGACTCTCCCTCGCCGAGAAGGCTCGTCCCGTCGAGATCAAAGGCGAGTTCGGTCCGTACGGACAAGGAAAGACCGATGACAAGCCCTCGCTCCACAAACGCAACGGACTTTACTACCTTTCGTGGTCGAGCTTCTACGCTGTCTCTGAGAACGTGTACGGTCCCTACCGCTACCGCGGGTCGGTGATCGACGCGGCATACGTCGCGCCGAAGTTCAGGCGCGACAGGATCGAACTCCACTACGACCGTCACGGGAACTTCTTTCAGTTCAATGGACAGTGGTACTACGTCGCGAACGACTACAGCCAGCCAGGCCGGACGCGGTTCTTCCGCGACGCCGTGATGGGATACGTCCACTACCGCGACAACGGCGACATCGCGCCTGTCAGGATCGACGAGGTCGGCGTGGGTCAGTACGATGCGTCGCGCGGGGAGATCGAAGCGGAGGACTTCTTCGCCGTACGCGGCGCGAAGGTCGGGGAGTGTCCCGTCGGCGGTTTTGAGCTGCGCATGGGCGACGGTAACGCGGTGCATTATCCGAACATCCGCAACGTGCCCGAAAACGCCACGCTCGCGCTCTCGCTCTGGGGCAAGGCCGGCGGCACGCTTGAGTTTCACGAGGGGAAACCCGACGGACGCCTCCTCGGATCCGTCAACGTGAAGCGGGGGAATCCCGGCCATTTCAGGAAGTTATCCGCCAAGTTGCAAAACGCGCCCGGCACGCTCGATCTCTGGATCGTCGCGAAAGGCGGCGGCTCGGAACTCTGCCACGTCGACTGGTTCGCGTTCAGCCGGTAGAAGAATCCACTCGGACAGCGGGGCCAGTTGCAATTGACGAATTATAGAAGGATGTGCTAACATATCACCCACATTCCATCGGGGAAACACAGATTCATGAAAATCACGAGAAAAGACTTCATCGCACTTGCCGCCGGCACGGCCGCCGGTTGCACATTGCCGCCGCGAAACAGCGGTGGCCGCCGCTGGTACAAAGGCATGATCCACGCGCATACGTGCTGGTCGGACGGCTATGCCCTGCCTGAACAGGCAGTTGCCGTCTACAAGAACAGCGGCTACGACTTTTTCTCGATAACGGACCACAACCGCATCGGGTCCGATCCCGATCGCTGGATCAGGGTGGCTCCGCTTGACGGCACATGGCCGCCGAAGACGGTGGAGCCTTCGGTCTTTGATGCGTTCAAGTCCGCCTTCCCGGACGCTAAATGGCGCATGCGGAACGGCAAGCCCGAGGTGCGGATGAGCACGATGGCGGAGATCGCCGCGCGCTTCAACGAGCCGGGAAGGTTTCTCTTCATGCCGGGTTGCGAGATTACGACGTACGTCGTAGGCGCAGACGGCATGCGGTGCGACCTGCACATGAACTGCGTCGGGCTCGACGAGGTGATACCGCGCTACAGGAATGCGTCGCTCGTCCAGGCGGTACGCGGCAAGTCGAAGCCCGAAGTGATGCGCGAGGCGAAGGATCAGGTGGACGCGCTTGCAAAGGCGAAGGGGAACGCGCCTCACGTGTTCTTCGTCAACCATCCGCACTGGAGATACTATGACGTTTTGCCGGAGGACGTCATCGCCAATCCAGACGTGCGCTTCTTCGAGGTCTGCAACAACGCCTCGACCTGGACGGTGGATGATCCGATGCCGAGGGACGGGTTCAACATCGACCGCTTCTGGGATGCCGTGAACGCGTCGCGCTGCCTTCGCGGCGAACCGCTGCTTTACGGAATAGCCACGGAGGATACGCACTTCTACCCTGGAAGCGGCACCAGCCACAAGCCCATAATCTTCGGCGACGCTTGGATAGGCGTCCGTTCCGGCGCACTCACCCAGAACGCGCTGTTCGCGGCTATGGATAGGGGCGACTTCTATGCGGCGAGCGGGGTCGACATTGATGACATCGCATTTGACCGCACCACGGGAACGCTGTCCGTCGCCGTGCCGGCAAAACCTGGAGTGGCGTACAAGGTGAGGTTCATTACGACGAAGCGCGGCGTCAAGGTCGATCCTGTGAAGACGGTCGAGATCCCCGCGAAAGGAGGCAAGGAGACGGCCCGGCGCGTGCCGGTCTATTCTGATGGCGTTGGAGCGGTCGCGAAGACGGTGACGTTCGGCAAGGGCGAACCTGTGCTCGCGAGCTACAGACTTGCGGATGACGATCTGTACGTTCGCGCGCGGGTGGAGTCTGACGAGGCGACCACGTATCCAAACGCCAAAGACAGGATGCATCCTCTCGTCAAGGTGGCATGGACGCAACCCTACCGTCGGTGAAAAGAGGAAGTGTTGAAATGCTGTAACCTTCTCGGTTCAGACGTGTAAATAGGGCGAGAACATTAAAAGGAGAAAGAACATGGCTAACATCAATCTTACAGCTCTTGACATGTTCCGCTCGGCGAAGGACTGGACAGCGGACAGCATCGCCAACTTCGACGGCAAAAACGCCATCAAGAACGTCGGCGAATACACAGGCCCCCTCAGCGCGCTTAGCCGCTCCAAAATCGAGAAGGCGGCGAACAACGAGATGCGCACAGAGCTCCTGAAAGCCCTCGGCACGGCGTTCGGCGTGAAGGGAATGACCGTGCAGGACGGCAAGGCTAGGTTCACGAGGGATTTCCTGCAAAGGCTTGAAAGGATCATCGGCGCGGACTTCAAGCGCGACGACTTCGCGCTCGACGCCGAGGGCTATATCGTTTCCGGGCGTCCGCTCACGGCCCGCCGCATCAAGGCCATCATCTCCAAGGCGACGTTGGCGGCGCTCAAGCCGGACGACAAGCCGGGGGCGGTTTCCACAGGCCGGGCCGACGTCCTGGCGTACGGCTCCGACATGGATTCCGACAGCGAGGACGGAGGGATCGTCGGCATGACTGGGAAAAGCGACAAATCCGAGAAGGCCGACAAGTCCGCCGGCATGGACGCGTCTGGCCCCGTAAAGACAAAGTTCGGTCTGCGCAAGGAGATCTACAACCCGTTCTTCGCCAAGCTGGACGTCATCAACGGCAAGCTCCGCGGCGCCCCGGAACACGTGCAGAAGTTCTACGCGCGCATCGGTGCGAGCCTCGACTACCTCGCCAACCAGCTCGACACGGAACGCGAGAGCGAATATGCGCCCGACAAGTCCGCGCTCCGCAACGGCCAGGAATACGAATTCAGCGTTCTTGAACTGGGAGAAGAGCTCAAGCCCGGTGTGCACAAGTTCGAGTACTACGACCCGAAGCAGGGCAAGCACGTACCGCTGAGGAACACGTCCGACTTTGGTAGGGACATCCTCTGGCATGCCATCGGCGGCGGCTTCATCCATCTGGAGCGTGCCACCCGTATCGACGAGGAAGGCAACAAGGTCACCTTCCGTCCCGAGGAAGCGCCGGACATCCAGCCGTTGCGCAAGTACATCGCGGACACGCTCCGCCTGCTTATCTCCAAGTCCATCGACCTCTACTTCGCCTCGGAAAAGGCCGGCAAGCTGGATGAGTTCTTCGAGCATCTCAAGGAGCCCGGTGCCTGCATCGAGGACCAGGGACTGCATTTCGTCCAGTTCGAGGCCGAGTACCTGACCAAGGCCGACGCCATGTCCGCCGAAGAGGTGAGGGCGCTGGATCTCATCGCCGACGGCAAGGCGCCAGACCTCCCCGAAACCACGGTGAACCAGTTCATGATGGTTCTCGAAGACTTCGAGGGCGAGGAGTTCTTTTCGTCGGAGAAAGGCTGGAACAAGGAGGTCTCCGACGGCGTCAAGGCGCAGCTCCGCGGCAAGAAGTGCACGATGCAGGACTTCAACGCCCCGCACAAGCTGGGCGAGAAGGTTCCCGAACTCATCGGCGAGAACGGCCTGCCCGTCGTCAAGGAACTCACAGATGAACTCATCGACGAACTTGGCCCGAAGATACTAAAAGAATACTTCCGTACCTAGGGCCAATCATAAGAAGGAGAAATGACATGGAATTCAAAGAGTTGATTGATTCTTTCGCAAAACGGCACGGCATCGCAGACCTTGCTCCGGAAGACGATGGGGTGTCCCTCGACATAGACGGCATCGTGGTGGCGGTTGTGGCCGTTGGCGGCGAGGTCGTGCTCTCCGCGGAGATTGGCGAGCCGCCGGTCGAAGGAAGGGCGGAGTTCGCCGACGCATTGCTTGAGGCGAGCATGGAGTCTGCGGCGTTTTTCGCTAAAAGCGCACAGACCGGCAAGTACATGCTGCTGCAGCGTCTCAATCTGCTGACGCTAGACGATGCCGCCTTTGACAATTCAATCGAGGCGCTCGTCAACACGGCCGAGGTCTGGCGCAAGATGCTCGACGATTTCCGCCCCGCGGCCAAGGCGGCCGCCGAAGGTGCAGATGCGGAAGAACCATTGTTAGGCGCGTCCGGATTCATGCAGGTCTAGCGTTGTCTTTCCAGTTGCTGCACATGGAAAATCAACATCATGACAAAGCAAAGAGAATGACATGAAGAAAATGGCAATTGTTGCTGCCTTGCTGACGGCAGCGAGTCTTCATCCATGCGCGGCGGCCGCGTCACGTGCCGTCTCGGTTGACAGCGACATCGTGATCTATGGCAGCACGCCCGCCGCGCTTTCGGCGGCGGTCCAGGCGAAGCGCATGGGGCGGAGCGCCGTGATCGTGTGCCCCGAGACGCGGATCGGAGGGCTTACGACAGGCGGACTTGGCGCGACGGACATCGGCAACAAGGCCGCGTTCGGAGGAATCGCCCTTGACTTCTACAAGGACGTGGCGAAGTACTACGGGAATCCCGACCATCTTGTGGTTCAGTTCCCGAACGAGAAAATGCGCAAGGCCACGTCGGCCGGCATACTCAAGAGCGAGTCGAAGTGGACGTTTGAGCCGTCCGTGGCGCTCTCCATCCTGGAGGGCTGGGAGAAGCGCGACGGACTCGACATCCGCCGCAACGAGTGGCTCGACCGCAAGAACGGCGTGGAGAAGAAGGACGGACGCATCGTCTCCATCAAGACGCTTTCCGGCAGCGTCTACAGCGGCAAGGTGTTCATTGACGCCACATACGAGGGCGACCTCATGGCGGCGGCCGGGGTCTCGTACCACGTGGGGCGTGAGGCGAATTCCGTCTACGGCGAGACGCTGAACGGCAACGAGCCTGGGCAGGCGAAGTTCCACCAGCTCCACAAGGGAATCGACCCTTATGTGAAGCCCGGCGACCCGACGAGCGGGCTCCTCCCCTGCGTCGAGCCCTACGACCCGAACTTCAAGCCCGGCGACGGCGACGCGCGCGTGCAGGCGTACTGCTTCCGCATGTGCCTCACCGACAATCCGGCGAACCGCATCCCGTTCAAGAAGCCAGAAGGCTACGACGAGAAGGACTACGAACTCATGTTCCGCCACTTGGCGCTTGGCCCGCTCGACCGCAACGGGATGCCGTGGATCAACTCGAAGATGCCGAACTGCAAGACGGACACGAACAACCGCACCGGCTTTTCCACCGACTTCATCGGGCAGAACTGGAACTGGCCGGAGGCGTCCTACGCCGAGCGCGAGAAGATTCTCGCCGCGCACCTCAAGTACCAACAGGGACTCATGTGGACGCTCGCGAACCATCCGCGCGTCCCGGAGAAGATCCGCAACGAGGTGTCACGCTGGGGTACGTGCAAGGACGAGTTCACGGACGGTCTCGGCGATGGCTGGCAGAAGCAGCTCTATGTGCGCGAGGCACGCCGCATGGTCGGCGAGTATGTGATGACCGAGGCGAACTGCCGAGGCAATGTCGTCGCTCCCCGTCCCATCGCGATGGGTGCCTATACAATGGACTCGCACCATGTGCGCCGCTATGTGACCGCAGAAGGCTATGTGCTCAACGAGGGTGACGTGGAAGTCGGCACCGATTCAAAGGGCAGGCGTTTCCCGCCGTACCCGATTGACTACGGCGCAATTGTGCCGAAGCGCGCGGAGTGTGCAAACCTGTTCGTGCCGGTGTGTCTTTCCGCGTCGCATATTGCATTCGGGTCGATCCGCATGGAGCCGGTGTTCTTCGCGCTAGGGCAGGCCGCCGGCACTGCGGCGTCCCTTGCCGTGGAGAAGGGCGTCTCCGTGCAGGACGTCCCCTACGGCGCGCTTTCCGGGCGGCTGCGTGCCGACGGACAGGTGCTGAAGTTCGTTCAACCCCAAAAGTAAGGTGGCACTCGTCTATGACGGACATCTTGCGAAGAGCGTGGAGGCAGACGGATGTTTCGACGCCGTCATCGACATTCCCGCAGGAAGCCGTCGCGTACGACGGCAAGGCGAACGTTCGCTTCGCAAGCGGTAATTTCTTCACGAACTTCTTCCGTTCGAAGACGTTCGCGCGCTTCACGCAGACGCTTCAGGACCAGTATGACACCTGGCTCGGACGTGCGGCCGGCCATGATCCTTCCAAGTTCCTCACCAACAAGACGCTCGCCGCCGTGTTCGAGGGACGGGCGGCGGTGACGACGGTCGTCGAGACGCGCCTTGCCGGACTTCCCGACGAGGATGCAGACCCGGCCCTCGACAGCGCCAATGCCGTCTCCTCAAAGCCCCTTGGCAGCGGCCAGGTCAACACCGTGTACCAGATAGGATACAAGGATGGCTCGACCTACATCTTCAAGCCCGAGGCTCCTGGTCGCCAGGCCGAAGCCAAAGCCGCTTCCCGCTGTTGGTGGATGCGGCCCGAACGACACAATCTTCGCCAAGAATGTGCAGGCCGATGTAAACAACCTTCAGGTCCCGCTGTTCCGTCGCGACCTCCTCTCCCACATCGCCAAGCCCGGCTGGTTCGAGGAGTAAGCCTGCTTGCTAAATGCATTTTTTGAGGACAGCACAAACACGACAAGAACGAGAGGTGGATAATGGAAGGCACGAAGCAAGAAGAGACGATCAATGAACTCAAGGCCGCGCTGGCGGAGCTTGAATCGGAGGAAGGACTCGAAATGTTCGTGGAAGGGCATGGGCTCCAGAGCCGCTATTTCGCCTTTTCATGGCAGTCGGACGAACTGGAGATCGACTACAACCTGCCGTATGCGCGGGTGTTGTCGGACGAGGACGCCCAGAAGTTGGACGCCTCGCGGATCGGCGCGGCGATTCGTCTTGCCATATTGCTGCTCGCGACGTCGTCCAGCGGGGCGCTGCTTCACGATGGCGAGGCGTCGCTTTCAGTGACGGCCGACGACACTGGCGCGAGTTATTCCATCGTTGGTTCCGACGGCGAGGTTGTCGACTCCGGCGATGAATGGGGACCGCTCGTTGCGCGTCTCGCAGCCGATCTCCCCAACGTCGGCGACAACGTCCAGATCATCTGGCCGTAATTCTGAACGCGTCATAGTTTCGCGTGTCGCCGGCTCCCGAATGGCGACGGCAGGCTTGCCTCAGCGCGAACGGCAAGAATCTGTCTAAATCAGATCCTGAAAACGAGATTTAGACAGATTTCCGCAAAATAGAGTTTCTTGACATTTGTTTCTTGTCTAAATCACATCATTTTGATATGATATAGACACGAAATCAAAAGTCAAGTCAGGGTTTACAGAAAGGATTGACGATGATAGGAAGAGAAAAGGAAAAAAAGGTGCTTCTTGACGCCTTTTCATCTGACTATTCGGAGTTTGTTGCCGTATATGGGCGGAGACGTGTTGGCAAAACCTTTTTGATTCGCGAGTCTTTCAACTACAGGTTCTCTTTTCAGCATTCGGGGGTAAAGAATGGCGGCAGGGCCATTCAGCTGGCAAGGTTCCGAAAGTCGCTCATGGCACAGGGGTATGCTGACTGCCCGCCCCTCAAAAACTGGTTTTCGGCATTTGACGCCCTTCGCGAGCAGATCGGCAGGTCGAAGGATGACCGGAAAGTCATCTTCCTCGATGAACTGCCCTGGCTCGGAAGGAAGGATCGTCATTTCGTCACGGCCATCGAGGACTTCTGGAATGGCTGGGCGTCAGGGCGAAAGGACATTTTGCTAATCGTCTGCGGGTCGGCGACATCATGGATACTGTCCAAGATCGTCCACAACCGCGACGGACTGCACAACCGGGTCACGTACAGGATTCCGCTTAGGCCGTTTACTCTCCGTGAATGCGAGATGTATGCCGAGTCGCGGGGGCTAGAGCTGACACGTGCCCAGATCGCCGAATGCTACATGGTGTTCGGCGGCATTCCGTACTACTGGCATTTCCTCCAACGGGGATTGAGCGTCGCGCAGAACATAGATGACATGTTCTTCGCGGGCGAAGACAAGCTTGAGGACGAGTTTGACGAACTCTATTCGTCGCTTTTCGCATCGCCCCAGCCGTACGTTCGCATCATCACGGCGCTTGGACGGAAAAAGGCCGGCATGACGCGCGAGGAACTGTCGCGGGAGGCTGCCGTGGCCAACAACGGAACTCTGACGAAAAGGCTGAAAGAACTAGGACAGTGCGGATTCGTCCGCGCGTTCACGGAGATAGGCAAAAAGAAGAAAGGTTCTGTCTTCCAGCTGGTGGACAACTTCACGCTGTTTCACTTCCGCTTTGCGGATGAGAACACGAACGGGGACAGGCATTTCTGGTCGGAGATGGTCGACTCCCACGTGCGTTCGACGTGGATTGGCCTGGCTTTCGAGCGCCTGTGCCTTCAACACATTGACCAGATCAAGGATGCTCTGCGGATCGGTGGTGTAAGGGCGAGCTATCACGCTTGGCGTGGCGATTCGTCTCAGATCGACCTCCTGATTGACCGTAGCGACGGCATCGTCAACATCTGTGAGATGAAGTACCACGACGGCCGCTATCTCATCACGGGCGAAGATGACGAGTCGATGCGAAACAAGAAGGCTGAATTCAAGGAGGCCACTGGCACGCGCAAGGCGGTGCACGTCACATACGTGACGCCATACGGGTTAAAGGACAACAAATACGCGAAGAACGTGCAATCGACTGTTGTCCTCGACGATCTGTTCAGGTTTTAGCTGCATCGACGTCACGGCACGAAAGGTGTATAATAATGTTGTTATGCCTCAATCGGAGAGACGGCTGTAACTTTTTGATCGCCCACGCCGAAAAGCTCAAGGACGAAGGCAGGATCGTCCAGGGGGATGCCTGGCAGAATGTTCGTGAGAGGCCCCTTCAGACAGGCAATGTAACCGTCCAGAACAGGGATGGGCAGGGAAAGAGCATCGGAGGCAGCGTCGCAAAATCCATCAACCAACTCTACTGCCCGTCCTACTTTGCCCGCGACGACCTCTCCAAGATACTCGAATGACATTCGCGTATGCAATCATTTGTTCAGCAGCAGCGCCTTTGCCAGTGAAGTCAGCATCTTCTCCGGCGTGTGCCCCTCGACGCGGGAAACGAATGCGACTTCGTTTGAGCCGGCTCGGTAGAACATGGCTCGGCCCTTGTGCACGTCGAGGCGGGAGATGCCTGCCTGGGCGCAGAGGACGCGGAATTCGGCGAGCTTCACGAGGCGGCTTGCGGCCTTGGGCAGCTTGCCGTAGCGATCGGCCAGTTCGTCGCGAAGCTTCCGCACAGAGGGAATGGTGGCGGTCTCGGCGAGACGGCGGTGGAAGTCCATGCGTTGAGCCTCTTCTTCCACGTAGTCGTACGGCAGGCATGCACCGGTGTCGTCGAGGTCGGCCGAACCCGGGGAGTAGTCGAGGAAGTCGATGTTCAACGTCACGTTCACGATGTCGGGCACGTCGTCGCCCTTGAGACGGGCTATTGTGCGCTGCAGAAGCTGGCAGTAGAGCTGGAAGCCGACGGCGGCGATGTGGCCGCTCTGGGCGCTGCCGAGCAGGTTCCCAGCGCCGCGCAGCTCGAGGTCGCGCATGGCGATGTTGAAGCCAGCGCCGAGGCCGGCATGCTTCTTGAGGGCGTCGAGGCGCTCGCGCGCCTCGGAGTCCACGTTGCCGGATGCGGGCAGAAGGAAGTATGCGTAGCCCTGGCGCGACGAGCGTCCCACGCGGCCGCGCAGCTGATAGAGCTCGGCGATGCCGAAGGTGTCGGCTCGGTCCACCAGAATTGTGTTGGCGCGCGGGATGTCCAGCCCGCTCTCGACGATGGTGGTGCAGAGCAGCACGTTCGTCTCGCCGCGCGCGAAGCGCTGCATCTTCTCGGCGAGAGTGGCGGCGGGCATCTGACCGTGGGCCACGTCTATCTTGGCCTGCGGCACGAGGGCTCGGAGGCGGGCGGCCATCCTTTCGATGGTCAGCACGCGGTTGTGCAGAAAATAGACGAGTCCGCCGCGGGCGAGCTCGCGCTCGATGGCGGCGTGGATGACTGAGTTGGAGTCGCGCGTGATGTTGGTGATCGTGGCCACTCGCTCGCGTGGGGGGGTGCGCAGCAGCGAGAGGTCGCGCGCGCCTGTCATGGAGAGGTAGAGCGTGCGCGGGATTGGCGTGGCGCTCATCGTGAGGACGTCCGCCGTGGCGCGCAGGCGTTTCAGATGCTCCTTGTGCTTCACGCCGAAGCGCTGTTCCTCGTCGATGACGATGAGGCCGAGGTCGTGGAAGTTCACCTTCTCGGAGAGAATCGCGTGTGTGCCGATCACTATGTCGGTTGCGCCGGAGAGGAGGCGCGCGCGCGTGCCGCGCTTCGCCTCTGCGCTCTGGAAGCGGCTCATCGCCTCTATGCGTATTGGCGTGCCGTCGAAGCGCGCGAGGAACGTCTCGAAGTGCTGCTCGGCGAGGACCGTGGTGGGGGCGAGCAGCGCTGTCTGCTTGCCGTTCATTGCGGCGATGAAGGCGGCGCGCATGGCCACCTCCGTCTTGCCATATCCGGCGTCGCCGCACACGAGGCGGTCCATGGGGCGCGGCTGGGACATGTCGCGCTTCACGTCGGCGATGGCGCGCGCCTGGTCTTCCGTCTCTTCGTACGGGAACGCCGCCTCGAACTCGGCCACGCCTTCGGCCTCCACGTCGTACGCGAAGCCGGGTATGACGGCACGGCGCGCCTGCGTCTCGAGAAGCGACGCAGCGAGATCCTGCACAGCACGCTTCGCGCCCTCCTTCTCCTTCGCCCATCGCTTGCCGTCCAGGCGGTGCAGCTTCACCTGCTCGCCTTTCACGCCCACATAGCGCGAGAGGAGGTGGGCGTGGGCGGTTGGCACGTGCAGGAGCGCGCCGTCGGCATACTCGATCGTGAACACCTCGCTGCGCTGTCCGCCCACCTCTATCTCGGTGGAGCCTTGGAAGATGCCGATGCCGTAGTCCACATGCACCACGAGCTCGCCGGAATCGAGGTCTATAGTGTTTGTGAAGCGCTCTCCGGCGTACGAGGCGGAGGCGCGGCGCGGCGCGGCGCGGCGGTGGGCGAACACGCGGTCGCTCTTCGCTACCACCACGAGTCCAGGCACTTCGAAGCCTCCGCCGAGATCTTCGTCCTCGCACACGAGCGAGCCGCGTTTCCTGGCGGCGTCGATGTGGGCCTGCAGCCGCGAGCGGGCGGCTTCGAGGAGCTCCGGATTGCGGGCGGCCTCCACGCCGAGCTCTGCGAATCCTGGAAGGGGGGATGTCTGGAAGTCGGCGGAAGGAACGCCCTTCGGGGCAGGATCGCCGGTGAAGAGAACGCGCGAGAAGGCGGCGCGTCTCTCGGGCGGCGGCACGAGGGATGAGTATTCGTTGTGCTCGAGGAAGAGCAGCGTGGCGCGGGGAGGAAGCGAGCCGACGATTGTGGGCGCGCCTTCATCGCCGGCGCCGCCAATCTCCACGGGGACGAGCTCGGCGCGCTCTATGGGGCCGGTACTCGTCTGCAGGGCGGGGTCGAACGAGCGCAGCGACTCGAGGTCGTCGCCGAAGAACTCGGCGCGCACTGGTGCTGCGTCGTCTGGCGACCATGCGTCAAGCACTCCGCCGCGCACGGCGAACTGTCCCGGCGCCTCAACCTCCGGCGCACGTTCGTACCCCGCGGCAAGAAGGCGCGCCTGAAGGTCGGTAAATGTCGGCGCATTTTCTGCCGCTGTTGGAAGGGCGAGATGGATTGTCGCCGCGGCCACGGCAGCGGCGGCGGGAACTGGCGTTGCGAGGGCGGCGGCGGGGGCCACGATCACGAGCGGATGCGGACGCAGGTGGTACGCGCCAAGGGCTGCTGCTGTCTTGAGGCGCGCTGCCGTTGTGGAGCGGTCGTCTTCGATCGGAGGAGGAAACTCGAGAACGCGCACCGCGCCGAAGCGTTCCAGCGCTGTGAGGTCGGCCACAAGATCGTCCGCCTCGACTAGCCCCGGAGTCACCGCAAGCACCATTCCAGGCGCGTCTTCAAGGGGCTTTCTCGCAAGCGCGGCCGCGGCGAACGCGGCGGATGACCCCGTAAACGAAGAAAGCGCGAGCGTCGGTGACGGATTTTCCGCCACCGTTTTGAAGGCCGCTTCGAAAAGCTCAAGCCGGGCGTCGCCGTCCGCTGCCTTTCGGCCGTTGTCCGATTTCTTCGGCATGTCGTTTAGTGCCTAGTGTCTGGTGCTTAGCGTCTGATGCCCCGTTGCCCGTTCCCATGTCGCAGATGATTATATCATATTTCAGCGCTTGATGCTCTTGTGGCGTCGCTGGAGATTTGATATACTGCGGCCATGAAGATGTATGTAATTCAGATTGCAAGAGTATGTCTGCTGAGCATTGTCACGGCCTGCTCGTGCTGCTTTGGCGCGCGCGCGCCGCTCGTGTCGCTTGAGGCGCCGGTGAGCAAATGGCACGACGGCGTGCCGCTCGGCAACGGCGGCGCGGGCGCGCTTCTGTGGGGCGGCGGCGAAACGCTGAACGTCACGCTCGACCGCGCCGACTTCTGGCACAACATCCACATGCCATGCTATCTCCGCCCGGAATTTTCGTGGGCCACGCTTGTGGACGTTGTGCGCAGGAAGGACGGCGCGCGCCGTTCCGCCGTGTTTGGCGACTACGAACGGGTGAACGCCACCAAGCTCCCCGGCGTGCGCTTCGTGATGACGCTCGCGTCCGGCCAGCGAGTAAAGCGCTTCACGCTAGACGCCTCCACCGCAGCCGCCACCGTCACCGTGGAGACGCCTCTCGGCGAACGGCACATCCTCGCGTGGTTCGACGACGGCGACAAGCTCCTTTCCATGCGGATTCCCGAAGACGTCAAATTCGCCAAGAGGGAGTTTCTGAACAACAGCTCCTTCGACCGGCTCGGCGGCTATCCCGCAGCAGCGGTCTCAATCGGCGCGCGCGAGGCCACATACCGCCGCGCCCGCCGCGCAGGTGCCGACAACCGCTTCGACATCGACTTCGAGGCCGGCGTGCGCTTCCGTGCTGCATCCGACGCGCCCGCGTCTTCATTCTGGCCGAAGTTCAACTCCGAAAGCTCCGTTTCCATCCCCGATGCAGATCTGCAGCGCCTATATGACTTCGTGATCTACCTCTACGGCGCTGGCGCGCGCGCAGGGCATCCTCCGCTCGCGCTGCAGGGAATCTGGACTGCCGACAACGGCGCGCTGCCTCCCTGGCACGGCGACTACCACAACGACCTCAACACCGAGATGACCTACTGGGCGGCAGGTCCCGCCGGGCGCATCGAGGCGCTTGAGGGTTTCGCCGAATTCTTCATCGAGCGCCTTCCTGAGTGCCGAGCCTTCTGCAAGAAGCTCTTCGGCGACAGCGCCGAAGGGGCGGTTATTCCCCCCACGATGGGCTTCGGCGCGCACGTGATCGGCGGCTGGACCGCATACACCGTGCTTCCCGTCCACGGCATCTGGGTGTTCGACACGCTCTGCGACGCCTGGGACTACGATCCCACGCCGGAAAAGGCCGCGAAGTATCTCGCCTTTGGACGCGAACTCGCCGCCGGGATCGAACACGCCTGGAAGATGGTCGATGGCGTGCGCCGGCTTGACCTCTCGTGCTCTCCGGAGGTCGGCAGCAACGGCAACGCGTGCTTCCTCAGTCCCAACTCATCCTACGATCGCGCAATCCTTACAAGCTTCTACATCTACCTCTCGCGCCTCGCCGAGGCGAGCGGCGACAAGGCGGAGGCGGAAAAGTGGAAAGCGTACGTGGGCACGTTCGGCCCGCCGAACGCGGCGGCGGACGGAACGATAGAGCTCTCCGCAGGCAATCTGCTCAAGGGGACTCATCGCCATCCCTCGCATCTCCTGCAGGTGTTTCCGCTCACCAATGTCCCACTCGAGAAGGGCGTTGACTTCACTCGCTCGGTGGATCAGTGGGAGAAGCTTGGCACCGACTGGTGGGTGGGTTTCTCATTCCCGTGGGCGGGATGCTTCGAGGCGCGCCTTGGCCGCGGCGACCGCGCGTACCGGTATCTCAAGGACTTTCAGCGCGCGTTCACGTCGCGCTGCGGATTCAACCTGAACGGCGACCAGCTGAAGTGCGGACTCTCCCGCGCAACGTACGATCCTTTCACCCTCGAGGCGAACTTCGGCTATGCGCGCGGCATCCAGGAGATGCTGCTCGCGTACGATCCGCACGCCAACACTGCCACGCTCTTCCCCGCACTTCCGAAGGAGTGGGACGGCAGGGAGGTGTCGTTCCGCAACCTGCGCGTGCCGGGCGGCCACCGCATCTCCGCAACGCGCTCGGCCGACGGCAAGGTGACGCATTCGCTTGCGCCCTGGCCAGGCGCGAAGAGTCTGCCGAAGGTCAAGGTGACAGAAGGCGCGAAATGAAATTCTTCATACACACATACGGATGTCAGATGAACGTGCGCGACAGCGAGGCCGTGGCGGCCCTGCTGGAGGCGGCCGGGCATGAGCGCGTGGCCGACGAGCAGGATGCGGAGCTCGTGGTGGTGAATTCGTGCACTGTGCGCGACATGGCGGAGCGCAAGGCCGTGGGCAAGTGCGGCAATCTGATCGCAGCGAAGGAGGGACGCGGCAAGTCGCGCAGCGCGAGAAGCGCAGCCGAAGGGTGCGTGAAGGTTGTGGGCCTGATGGGCTGCGCCGTGAAGAGAATGGGCGCAGACGTCTTCAAGAGCCTCCCCGGGCTTGACTTCGCGGTGGGTCCGCGCCGCTTCGGAATGATTCCTCGCCTCGTCGAGCGCGCGCTTGCAGGAGAGAGGCGGATCCTCGAGCTGCCGGACGACGACGAGGTGCCCGCCGGGCTCGACGCGCATCCCGACGTGCGGCGCGGCGCGAACGGCTTTGCGTGCTTCCAGAGCTACGTCACCGTGCTACTTGGCTGCGACAACCGCTGCAGCTACTGCATCGTCCCAGACGTGCGCGGCCACGAGTATTCGCGTCCCGCGCGCGAGGTGGTCGCCGAAGTGGCGAGCCTCGCCGCGCGCGGCGTGAAGGAGGTGTGCCTGCTCGGCCAGAGCGTGCTGCGCTACGGGCGGCGCAACCCCGCGTGGAGCGAATGCGACGCGCCTTCGCCGGGCGGCTTTACGGAGCCTTTCCCGCGCCTTCTCGAGGCGCTGAACGCGATTCCCGGCCTTGAGCGCATCCGCTTCACAAGCGCACATCCGGGTGGCTGCACGGACGAGCTTGTTCGCGCGTACCGCACGCTCCCCAAGGTGTGCCGCCATCTCCATCTGCCCGTGCAGAGCGGCAGCGACCGCGTGCTGAAGGAGATGGGCCGCCACTACACGCGCGCCGAGTATCTTGCGGCGGTCGCGAAACTTCGCGCGTTCGATCCGGAGTTCGCCGTTACGACCGACGTGATAGTGGGCTATCCAGGCGAGACGGAGGAGGACTTCGAGGCCACGCGTTCGCTTATGGAGGAGGCGGGCTTCGACAACGCGTTCGTCTTCAAGTATTCGCCGCGCCCCGGAACGCGCGCGGCGGCGCTCCCCGACGACGTGCCGACCGAGGAGAAGGAGCGGCGCGACCAGGTGCTGCTTGCCGACCAGCAGCGCCGCGGCCTTGAACGCAACGCGCGTCTCGTGGGAACGGTGCGCGAAGTGCTGGTGGAGGGTCCCTCGCTGCGCAACGCCGCGCGCTGGAGCGGACGCGACTCGGGCAACCGCATTGTCGCCTTCGAGCCGAAGGGACAGATCGCGCCCGGAACGCTTGTCCCCGTGCGCATCGTCGAGGCCCATCCCCAGATTCTCATCGGCGAAATGCAGGAAAGCGGTTGCGCGCGGCGTTGCGATGCGGTATAATAAAGGCATGAAAACGATTATCCTAACAGCCCTTGCAATCCTTCCAATAGCCATGAATGCGCAGTCAAAGAGCATTGTTCCTCGTCCTCGTCCCATTCCTCTGCCGCCGCCGGTGATCCGCATAGAGAACATCCGCGCGGACGAAAAGTCCGTGGACGTCGAGAAGAAGGAGAGCGTCGTAGCGGAAAACGCCTTCTTCAAGCGCGTGAAGACGAGCTTCGTCTTCACAAATCCGAACCCGCGCATAATGGCGGGCGAGCTTGAGTTCCCGATTCCGGAGGGCGCATTCGTATGCGGGTACGCGCTCGAGGTGAACGGCGAGATGATCCCCGGCGTCGTCTGCGACAAGGAGAAGGCGCGCGTTGCGTTCGAGAACGAGATCAAGAAGGGCGTCGATCCGGGCATCGTCGAGCAGGTGAAGGGCAACATCTGGAAGACGCGCATCTTCCCGCTCAACCCCAAGACGCCGCGCAAGGCCGAGGTCGAGTACATCGCCCCCAAGCCGGACGCCGCCACCGCCGCGCCCGTCTTCGAGAAGGATGGCGACGACTATTTCATGGCCTCTGCTTCCGCGTCAGGCGCGCCTGCGACGATACGCGAGAGAATCGCGAACTTCACGAAGGGAACGATCATCTGGGATACGAGCTTGAGCGCGAAGCCCTTCGCCGCCGCGTGGCGCAAGAAGCTCGAGGCTCTGCCCGAGAAGGGAGAGTGGGCGCTTGTCATCTTCCGCAACGACGTGCATAGCTATGCAAAGACATACGGCTTCACGAAGGAGTCGCTGCTGAAGAAGATAGACGAAATCGTGTACGACGGCGGAACGGACATCGCCGCCGCGCTGGAATACCTTTCAAACACGGCGGACTTCCCGAGCCCGGCGCTCCTCTTTACGGACGAGATTGATACGCTCGGGCTTGAAGAGCCGAAGTACGAGGAGATGCAGGACCTCATCGTTGCCTCTCGCGACGATGCCGCCGTGCGCGCCGTGGAGGTGAAGAAGCTCGCCAAGGGGCAGGAAAAGACCATGAATCTCACGCCCGTGGAGGGACGCCTGCTCGCGACGGTGTGGGCCGCACGGCGCATGCAGGACCTCGCCTCTCAGGCAGGTGCGCGCAAGAAAGAGTTCATCGAGCTCGGACGCAAGTACGGCGTGGCTGGGCCAGGACTTTCGCTCATTGTCCTTGAACGCCTCGACCAGTGGCTTCAGTACAAGATCGAGCCGCCGGAGTCGCTGAGCATTCACGCTGAATGGGTGAAGCGCCGCGCCGCGGAGGACGATCCGATTGCAGAGAAGAAGGCCAAGACCGAACACGAGCAGATGCTTCTTCGGTACTGGGAAGAGCGCGTCAAATGGTGGAATGACCCGAAGCCGAAGCGCGAGACGCCCAAGAGCGGCCTCTTCGACGGCATCGCCCGCGCGTTCGGCGGCAGGCGCTCCGAAAGAGGGGCGGCTGGTGCCGCAATGGCGAATGCCGCCATGGTCGCAGACACGGAAGAGGCGGTAGAAGATCGTGTTTTCGAGGCACGCGCGATGCCGGCCATGGCCCCGTCCGGAATGCGCTATCTTTCAACAAGTGAACGTGCGGTGAGTGGCGCGAAGGCGTCTGTTCCGCGCGGTGCGGCGGGTTCTGGCACTGCGCCCACGGTTACGCTCAAGGCGTGGGACCCGAAGACGCCGTACATCGACGCTCTCAAGGCCGTTTCCAAGGGTGGTGCCGATGAAGCCTACAAGGTCTATCTAAAGGAACGCGAGAAGTATGCCGATTCGCCCGCATTCTATCTCGACTGCGCGGGCTGGTTCTACAAGGCCGGGATAAAGAACATGGCCGATCGCATCCTCTCCAACCTTGCAGAGTTCAAGCTTGAGGACGCCGCGCTCTGGCGTACGATGGGCTGGCGCGCCCGTGAGGCCGGAAGCTACGACATCGCCGTGCTTGCATTCCGCAAGGTGCTGAAGATGCGCGGCGAGGAGGCGCAGAGCCGCCGCGACCTCGCTCTCGTCCTGATGGAGAGCGGCAAGGCGCATGTCTGCGACGGCGACTGGGAGCGTGTGAAAAAGGCGGACGAGCAGCTGATTGCGATGCGCAATTGCAACGATCCAGCCGACACCCTGGAAAGCCGCCTGAAGGCGAGGCTTGAAGTCGCCCGCAGGGAACTCGAGGAGTCGATGAAGCTCTTTGCGGACGCGGCGTTCAAGACGAGCGCGCGCAGAAGCGGACGCCGAGGCAACGACTTCCAGGTGTCCATCATTTCGCTTGAGGAGCTGAACGGACTCATCTCGTGGGTGAACGACGTGAAGTGGCCGGATGGCAAGAAGCCCGCGATTCCCGAGTTCGACGCGGCGTACAGGCGCGATCTTCCCGTGAAGCTCAGGATCGTGATGAGCTGGGATGCCGACGAGACGGACATCGACCTGCACGTCCTGGAGCCGAACGGCGAAGAGGCTTTCTACGGCCATCGCCGTACGAGCGAAGGAGGTTTCGTCTCAGAAGACGTCACCACTGGGTATGGTCCTGAGGAGTATCTAAAGAAGGAACTGGAGTCCGGCACGTACAAGGTGCTCTCCAACTACTTCGCCTCCCATCAGACGAAGCTCACCGGCGCAACAACCGTCACCGCCACGGTCTATACCGACTGGGGCACGGCGCAGGAAAAGCGCCAGGTGCTAACGCTCCGTCTTGAAAAGCCCAAGTCCAAGCATCTCATCGGCGAGGTGAAACTGTAGGCTGGTTTGAATGTTGCCCGTCCGCTGCAGCCCGCTGCAGAGATTCCAGCCCTCTGATTTGTCGAGATGGCTAGCGGGCGAATCCAGCCCGTCAACACCGGGGCGGGCGCGCTGCGGGCGTGATCGCCCAGAAGAGCCGTTTTTCAGCTTTTTTGCGGAATCTTTGCCCTCTGGCATTTCGTTTCGCATAGTGGCGGGGTTTGTGGTATAATTGTCGCCACGGGTAGAATACGAAAGGAAGCATGATGAACAAGTACACGAAAGCCACGTTCCCGAAATTTGCGATTGCCGCCGGCGCCGCGCTGTGCGCTGTTGCCGCTGCCGCGTTCGAGGCCGCCCTGACGGACCCACTCGCCTGGCTGTACCCCGACTCCAAGGTCGCGTCCGCCGAACGGATCGGCGAGATCGACGTGCCGGCCAACG
>CAMIVJ010000007.1 GCA_946401765.1 uncultured bacterium
GGTTCCAGTTGATCACGACGCCAGAGACGACGCCGTCGTGCATCACGATGTCCTCAACCTTGACGGTGTTGAAGATCGTGGCGCCGGCCTTGCGCGCGCCGAAGATGAGACCTGAGGCCATCTCCACGGAGTCCACGGTGTGGTACTGGTCGTCGTATGGAACGGTGGTGATGCCGAACTCGCGCAGTATCTCGGCGGCGTCGTTCTGCACGGTGACCTCGTTCATCAGCATGCCGCCGCCCCATGTGCCGCCACCTGGGGCGAGCTTCGACTCGTACACCGCCACCTTGAAGCCGGCGAGCGCCAGGTCGCGTGCGGCGACGAGTCCGCTCGGCCCAGCGCCAACGATCGCCACGTCGACCGCGAGGTTGGCCTCCAGCTTCTTGAAGAACCGCCGCACGATCGCGCCGGATATTACCTCTTCCATCACGGCGCCTTCGGCGCCGGTCTTTTCTGCTTCGCTCATTTTTTCTCTTCCTTTCTTCCCTACGCAGGCACTACCCTGTTCAGGTTGTCCGGTATTTCTCAGCCGCCATCGCACCATGCCCGGCAGCACCCGGAAAAGTGGGCGAAATGATACCACACGCCGCCGCCGTTGTCAATCCGCGAGACGGCCCCAATCTCGAATTTTATGAAATGCCCCATTGACAATCGGACGCCGAAAATGTACAATATGCGCCCAATTTTGGAGACGGCCTAATGGCGCCCTCTCCAAAGCAAGAAAAGTAAGGACAAAAATGAAGATCACGAAGAGCAAACCGGCAGCCAAGCCCACCGTAGCGCGCAAGCCCCGCACCACGCGGAAGTGCGCCACCAAGGCCGCCGCCGCAGAAAAGACCCCCGTGGCCAAGGCAGAGGAGAAGAAGGACGCCGAGAAGAGCGTCACGCTCACCTGCCGCTTCGAACCCGGCCGCGAGGTGTACGCAGTCGGCACGTTCAACAACTGGCTGCTGTGGGACAAGACCAAGAAGATGGCCGACAAAAAGGGCGACGGCGTCTATTCCATCACGATGCGCCTCAAGCCCGGCCGCTACGAATACAAGTTCTTCCTTGTCACCGGCGGCAAGGGCGACTGGACCGAGGACGTCCAGAACGCCGAGAAGGTCCCCAACTCGATGGGCACCTTCAACAGCGTGCTCGTGGTGAAGTGATTCCCACGTCAGTTCTCTCGCCAGAATGCGAGCCAGGCCGCGATGAACTCATCGCGGCTTTTTTCGTTCCCGAACGCCTTGGCCGTGGCCTCCGTCATCGAACGCGTCTCCACCAGCGCCTTCATGTAGTCGGCGCGCAGCGTCTCGTAGGGACGGAAGCGCAGCTTGGGCGCGCCTACCTCGAGGAAGTAGGCGATCGACCATGCCACGCTGTAGCGCTCGAGTATCTGCGCCTGCGATCCGGCGTAGAAATCGGGGTAGTCCATCTCGAAGATGTCGGGCAGCTTCTCCGCGATGGCCGACGCATACTCGTGGACGTACGCCGCAGCCTGCGGATCGCGGTCGAACACTATGTTCCCCTTGCGGTCGAAGTGCGACGACTCGAAGAGCTGCGCGATGCCCTCGTTGAACCAGGGCGAGCTGTCGATCATCGCGCCGGCGTAGGCGAGGTACTGGTGGAACGCCTCGTGCCAGACCGTGCGCAGCAGCTTGTCGTTGCCTCCCTCGGGATGGTATAGCACGAGCTCGCGCCTCTCCGGGCTCCACAGCGCCGAGGTCCACACCTGGTTCGTGCCCACGTAGGTAAGGTACTCCTCCTTGTCGCGGAACACGCGCACCGCAGCAAGCACGTTCGTCGCGGAGAGGGAAGACGGCGCAACGCTGGCATAGGCGCGGCGAAGGCGCGGAAGGTTGTTCGTGAGCGACGCCAGCAGAGACGTCCGCACCACGGGATCGAGGTCGTCGAGCACGATAACGTCCTCCGCCTCGGCGCAGTTCCAGTCGTCGTAGTTCGCGACGCTGGAGCGCAGGTCGGCGCGAAGAAGATCCGTCTCGGAGGCGTCGGCCGGCGTCTCGGCGGGAGGCTTGGCGAGAGACCGGCGCGCGCCGAGCGACGGCACGGATATGCGGTCAAGGAAGTCCTCGTCGAAGCGGGCGCGCACGGCAGCCATGTCCTCGCCAGGCACGGCCACCAGCATGGCCAGAAACCAGCATGGATTCTCGAGGCGCTCGGGGCTGCGCGGACGAAACGCGTACACGAGCACGTTGTCCTCCTCGGAAGGATACACCACGATGCCCGTCATGTTCTTGCGCTGCGAGCGCCGAGGCGCCGCCGCGCGGCCTATCTCGACCGGCGATATCGCCTCCACCGCCTCGTCGCGCTGTTGCTTGCTCTTGGGGTCTATGGCGGCGTTGATCTGCACGTCTCTGTACGAACGGCGCGTGCGGACCGTTCCTGGAACGTCGTCCGGCGGCTGTGTCGCGAGGCGCGCTATGAGAAGCATGCGCCCCTCCGGGTCGCGCCAGCGGCCTCGCACCGTCGCGCAGGTCCATAGACCGAAAGTCTCGTACCTGTCTTCAAGGCGTCTGCCGCCGAGCCCGCTCATGAGGTAGGCGGAGGCGCGCGGCAGGTCGATGGGCGCGGCAACGGCGCCTGCGAGGTTCGGCATGCTGAACCCCAGGTCCGGACGCCACACCGGCTCCGTGAAGCGAAGCGCCGCCTCACTCGTCAAGCAGATCGCGACGCTTGCTATCAACGCACTGAAACGCATAGGCCATGTTGCTCCCGATTAGGATTATCTTCCAGTTGTACGAAATCCAGATTATGAGTATCGGAATGAGCGCGAACGAACCGTACGCCGCGCTGCTCTTTCCGATCAATCCCTGCAGCACCACGCATATCGCCATCCACACCTTCAGGATGAGCGCCGTTAGCAGGCCGCCCCAGAACGCCGGCCTCCACTTCACATCGCGGTTCGGCATCACCCAGAAGAGGAAGGCGAAGGCGAGAGTGGTAAAGAGAAGCGAGACGGCAAACGAGGTGAACGACGAGTCCAGCACCGCCACAAGCGCGTCGCCCGCCCATTTCGTGTAGGAGGTGGCGCCCAACGTGGCGTCAAGAACGCTCTTGACCATGCGCATGAGCGGCAAGGACATAGCGAGCGCCGCGAGGAATGGCAGCACCATCAGAGTGAGCCCGTAGAGGAGAAGACGCTTCCAGAGGCTTCTCCCCTTCTTCACCCGCCATATCTCGTTCATAGTCGTCTCCACCTGGCCGAATGTGGACGTGACGGTGAACGCCAGCACCGCAAAGCCCACGAGCGCCATGAGCCCGAAGTTGAAGTGCTCTATCTTGTCGTCCACCTGCCCCAGCACCTGGTCGCGCAGCTCGCGCGCCTGCGCGCCGAACTTGCGCCCCGCCTCGTCGTCCTGCTGCGCCACCGGCAGCTTCGCGCCAGCCGCGACCGCGGCTATGCCCTTCTCCACCACCGAGTCGCCGTCCATCTTGTGCTCGAAGAAGCGCTCGATCATCTTGTCAGTCTGCACCTTGAGCTCGTTGCGCGCCCAGCCGTACATGCCGCACGGCTTAGTGAGAAGCAGCATCAGCATCAGTATCGGCACGACGGAGAGCAGCGATATGAACGTGAGCCCCGCGGCATGCAGGCCGATGCGGTGCTCGACGAAGCCCTTCGAGAGCACGCCCAGGAAGCGAAGCGCGTTGATGCGCATCCTGCGGAGCGTTCCGCACGATTCGACATCCTCCTCCCACACGCCGTCGCCGAGATAGCCGCGCACCCGGCCGCAGCGCTCCTTCAGCGCCGCGGCCGCAGCCTTTGCGCGGTCCACCACCGCGCCGCCTTTCCTTTCAGTTTCGGCCATCTAGTACTCCTTCTCGCTGATAATTATACCATATCGGGCGCGCGGTGGCCAGCGGTCTGCGGATTCTGATCACGAGCCGGGATGGACGGGCTTGCCGCCTGCGGCGCAGAGCGGGCACTCTGCCGGCTCCCAGGTCACGGGCTGTATCTGGACGAGCGAGAACATAGGCACGTCGCCGAACTTGACCGCGCCCATCGAACGATCCACAAGCAGCACTATCGCGGCCACTTCAGCGCCCGCAGCGCGCACGAGATCCACGGTCTCCTGCACGCGGCCGCCCTTAGTGACCACGTCTTCCGCAACCACGTAGCGCTCGCCAGGCTGCAGCGCGAAGCGGCGCATCGCAAGCTTCGTCACGGGCTTGCCCGTCGCGTCCACGCCCTCGCCCTGCACCTTCTCTGCGAACACGCACTTCACGTCCAGCGCGCGCGCCACCTCATGGCCGACAAGGATTCCGCCCACCGCCGGGGATATCACGCCGTCCACCTTGCCGATGTCGCAGGCGGACTTCATCTTCGCCACGAGCTCGTCGCACAGTCTTCCCGCTATGCGCGGATAGCGCAGCACGTTCGCGCACTGGAAGTAGCGGTTGGAGTGCAGCTTCGAGCGCAGCTCGAAATGCCCCTCAAGGAGCGCGCCGGTGTCGGCGAAGATCTTCAGCACCTCTTCTTCTGTCATCATCTCTTTCCATCCTTTCTTTGCAAGAATCGTCTAGTCTATTCCCGGCAGCGGCGCCGGAGAGTCTTCGCCGGCGGCGCGCAGGGATTCAGGAAGCACAAGCAGTTCATCGCGCCTACGCCTCGCCTCCACCGACTCGTCCGGCGCGGCGAGCTGCGGCAGATCACGCGCAGAAGCGCGCGTGGGCGGCGCGAGCGAGACGCGCGGCGCAGACGGCGGCGCGAGCGGGCGGCGCGCGAAAAAGCTCTTCGGCATCTCAAGCGGCGCGGGCGGCGGTTCGTCGTCCGGATCAAGCGCTCCTATCGGACTTTCCGCGTATGCTCCGGCTCCATGCGAACGCACCTGCCACGACATCCGCACCTTCTGCATTATCGCGGCGTATTCTGACTCGCCGAACTCCACGAACGACGCGTACGGCACGCTGCGCTCAAGCTTCACAGGGCGGAAGAACAGCGCCTTGCGCGGAATCTGCAGCGCCAGCGCCACGGTGAACGTCACCACCGCCGCAAGCGGCCAGCACGCATGGAGGATCCGTCTCATTCCCGCCTTTCCGCGATTTCGACGTGCACAACCCCCGCCTCGCGCGCAAGACCTGCGAAGAGGATCATGTCGCCCGCAGGAACTCGGGCGTCGGCCAGCACCAGCATCGTGCCCGTTGCGTCGGCCGCCGCGCGCGCGCCGATCCTCTCGCGCAGAGCCTCGCGCGATGCGTCGTCGTCAAGCGAATACCGCGCGTCATCGAAGAAGACAATCGTCTCGCGCCCCGCGGCCCCTTCGCGCGCCACAGGCATCATGATCGCCGCAAGCCCGGGCTCCGTCCCTTCCCTGGCCGCCGGCGCGGGAAGGTCGAACACCGTTCCTGGCGAAGAAGTGAGTCTGCCGTCGGCAAGGGCGAAAGTGGCCATGAGAAGCGCCAGGGAAATCCACGGCGCCGCCGCGGTGAACGGCTTGGCCCATGCACAGCCGTGGCGCCATATCCCCTCGGAGCGCTCGGGACGCCATTTCCACGCCTCGTTCATCCGGCCACCTCCCTGTGCGGCGAGAGCAGCGCAAGGATCTCGCTGGCCGCCGCCTCCAGGTCCACCACCAGCCTCTCGAGCCTTATGTGGAGCATGCTGTACATCACCTGAACCGACACCGCCACCACCAGCCCGGCAGCGGTGGAGACGAGCGCCTGCATCATTCCGCCCATGAGGTCCACGCGCGTCACCAGAGAGTCCGTGTTCAGGGCCAGAACCACGCGCGTCATCCCTATCACCGTTCCCAGAAGGCCCAGAAGCGGAGCGGCCTGCGCGATGATGGCGAGCAGCGCAAGGCGGCGCTCTAGGCGCCCCACCTCCGCGCGGCCCGTCGCGTCCACCGTCTCCCTGAGCACGCGCGCCGACTGGTCGCGGTGGCGCACCGCCGCCGCCACTATCCGCGCAACAGGCGCCGGCGTGTCGTCGCAGATCGCAAGGGCCTCGTCGGGATTGTGCTGCTCAAGCACAGTCGCCACGCCGCGCATGAAGTCCTGATAGTCGATCTGCGCGCGGCGCAGGTTCATCAGGCGGCTCAGGAACACGAATATGCTCGCCGCGCCCAAAAGGGCGAGAATCCAGAACACCGGTCCGCCCACCATGGTCCATACGCTCATTTGAAGCCGCCTTTCTCCTTCAGTTGCGCAATGCGCCGCCTGGCCTCGTCCTTCGCCGGCAGGCTTGCGCGCACAATGTACTCGAGCATGCGCGCGGCCTGCTGCAGCTCGCCGCGCGACTCGTAGTGGTCAGCAAGATTGTACACTGCGCGCGAGAAGTACTGGCGGGCGGAAGAGTCGAACCACACGCGCGGCGCGTTCTCTGCGCCTGGCGAGCCGTCGGGACGCACCCCGTCCCAGTACGCCAGCACGACGTTGGTGTAGTACACGTCCGCAGCCTCGTCCAGACGGCGCAGCTTCTCGAGGGCGCGCGCCATGTTGTACGACGCCGCGAGACGCTGCGACGGCGAATAGCTTTCGTCCTTCTGGATCATGCCGTACGCGTCGATCGCGCTCTGGTAGCGCTTGGCGTCGCCTGCGCCCATCACGAAGTAGCAGTTTGCCTGCGCAAGCGCCGCGCGATGCTGCATCGCCTCGCCGCCGTTCGCCCGCGCGGCGCGCTCCAGCACGAACTCGGCGTCCTCGAACCGTCCGAGCTCGCACAGCGCCTCGCCCTGCAGCACGAGCGCCTCCGCGGCCCATGCCGCATCTGAAGACGGACCCGCCGCGCCATCCGCGCCAGAGGCCGCCTTCTCCGCGCCAGCCACGGCGTTTGTGGAGGCCCCCACGGCCAGCTCAAGGGCCTTCTGGAAGTCCGGCAGCTCCACGGCGCATCTCGCCGCCCTCACAAAGGCCTCCACGCGCCGCGCAGCCGAAACGTGCGCGTTCGTGGCGCATGCCTCGAACCCCGCTATCGCGGCTGGCCACTCGCGGCGGCCGGCGTCGTACGTGGCAAGCCACATGCGCAGGTCCACGCGCAACGGCGAATCTGCCATTCGCGCGAGAAGAGCGCGCGCCGCCGACGAGGCCTCGCGCACGCGCCCAGCTCCGTACTGGCAGAGAACGATGAGAAAGTCCATCTCGTCGCGCCTAGAGGCATCCAGCTTGCCGACGGCGGCGAAGTCGGCCTCCGCATCCGGGAAGCGGTAGGCGCGGTAGAGCGCCCTTCCGCGCCCGGCAAGAGCGCGCACGCGCTGCTCCGGCGTGGGACGGCGCACGGCAGCCTCGTCGAGGAGCGCACGATAGACGGCCACGGCGTCCTCCACATGGCCAAGCGACACCTCAAGCGCCGCAAGGCGCAGCCCCGCCTCCACCGCAAGCTCTCCGCCCGCCTTCTGGATGGCGCGGAACGCTTCGGCGGCGTCGGCGTTCTTCTTGGCGCGCGTCAGAGCGTCCGCGCTGCGGAAGGCGGCCTTCTCGCGCAGGGCGCCTGCCGGCACGGAGGCATAGACGCCGGCCGCCTCGTCGAACCTTCCGCCAGCGAAAAGCGCGTCGGCCTGCTTGAAGGTGCAGCGGGCCTTGTCCACCTCGTTGGACGCCACCTGCGCCGCCCGCGCGAAAAGCCCCACTGCCTCCGAATTGCGGCCTAGGCGCAGGAATGCCCAGCCTCGACCTTCTAGTACGTGCGCGTCGAGCGCGTGCGCGGGAAACGCCTGCAGCAGAACCTCATACTCGCGCACTGCCGCCTCGGCGTCGCCGGCCGCGAGAAGTCCGTCGGCCAGCCTGCGCTGGGCTGCGGCGCTCTCCGGCGCATCAGGATGACGCCGCACTAGGGCGGCGATCTGCTCCGCGGCGGCCGTGCGCCCTGCAGGCGAAGCGAAGCGCGCGAAACCAAGGGCGAACCCGGCATGGCGCGCGAGATCCGGATGCCGGGCGCGCGCCACGGCGTTGGAGGCGGCGGCTATCGCGTCCTCGACCGCGCCCGAGGCGAGCATGCTCTCCGAAAGCGCGCACGACGCGAGCACGTACGCCCGTTCTGACGTGTTGGTGCCGCCTGCCACAAGCGACTCGCGTATCTTGCGCGCCCCCGCCGCGTCCCCCGCAGCGGCGGCAAGGTCGGCTTCGAGAATGCGCGCCTCGTCGCCTACCGGGCCAGGGGCGGACGGCGCACCTTCCTTTCGCAGAAGCGCCAGCGCCCCCGCAGCGTCGCCGCCGCGCCATTTGAAGCGCGCCCATTCCACGGCGTTCTCGGCGCGCGACTGGAGGTCTCCCGCAAGCGCGGCCGCCGCGCGCGCGTATGCGGCGTCCGCCGCTGCCGCGCTTCCGGCCTCCGCCTCCACGCGCGCCGCAAGGCGCAGTGCCAGCGCGGCGTACGGCTTCCCGGCAAATGGCTCGGCAAGAAGCTCGCGTGCGGCGGCGGCCTTTCCGTCGGCGGCGTTGGCCCACGCGCGCCAGTAGCGGAATCCCTCGCCGGTGGCGTCGGGCCATGAGCCGAGCATGGAGAGCATGTCGCCCGCGCGCCCCGCGCCGGCAAGCGCCTCCAGCTGCATGAGACGGGCTTCGGCGCGCACGACCGACGACGTGGCGGCGTTTGCCGCAGCCGCGGCGTGCTTCGCCGCAAGCCCCCACAGCCCGTCGCCGAGGGCGCGGCGCGCCACTGCCAGATCGTCCGCCGCGAAGAGCGCAGCGGAAACAAGCAGAAGCAGAATGGAGACAAGCCGCTTCATTGCCGCGACCCGAGATACCCCATCTCCGCCAGGATGCGGTTGTTCTTCATCCAGTTCGGCACCACCTTCACCCAGAGCTCAAGGCGCACGCGCACGCCGAAGATGTCGGAGAGCTCCGGCTCTGCGCTCATGCGCACGGCCTTGATCAGACTGCCGCCAGGGCCGATCACTATGCCCTTCTGCGACGGACGGTTCACGTAGATCGTCGCGGCGACATCCCATGACGACCTCCGGCGCTCGTCAACGTCGGCCACCACCACGCCGATCTCGTGCGGCAGCTCGTCGTGAAGGCGCTGCAGCAGCTTCTCGCGTATAACGTCGGCGATCGCGAGCTTGCGAGGGTAGTCGGTCACGATGTCCTCGGGGAAGAGCGCAGGGCCTGGCTCTGCAAGGACGAAGAGGGCGTCCATCAACGCGTCGCATCCGTTCGGACGTATTCCGCACGCCTTCACCCACACAGGCTCAGGCGGAGGCGGCGCGTCCTCTTTTGCCGCCGCCGCGCGTTCGGCCAGAACGTCGCGCCACAGGTCGCGGAACATCGTCTCGTAGAACGGCGCACGGTCGCACTTGTTGAGCGCGAAGACGCATTTCGCTGGCGCCTCCTTGGCGACGCGGCGCATCCAGCCGTCGTCCTCGAGCTGCGGCTCGTGCGCCGCGTCGAACACGACAAGCAGCACGTCCACGCCCGCGCTCGAGGCGCGGGCCATGCCGTTCAGAAGCTTTCCGAGATGGCCCACAGCCTTGTGGAGGCCGGGAGTGTCCAGCAGCACCAGCTGGCCGCGCGGATCCTCCACGATGCCGCGTATCGTGTTGCGGGTGGTCTGCTCGACGGGGCTGACGATGGACACCTTCTCGCCCACAAGCCTATTCACCACCGTGGACTTGCCGGCGTTCGTGCGGCCCACCACGCCAACCACCGCGACCTTGCGCTCGACTTCCTTTTCGGGACTGCTTTCCATGGGCTGTCTCCTCTGGGCGGCGTCATTCGCCGGCGGGCTGCGCCACGGCTTCGGACGCGGCGGACTCCTCGTCGGGCTCCGCCTCCACCACGGAAACGGAAACGAGCTTCGCTCCCTCCGTGAGGCGCACGAGCTTCACGCCCATGCCGCTGCGGCCAACGACCGTGATGTCAACCACGCGCTGTCGCACCATGAGGCCATCGGAGGTTATGGAGATGATCGACTCGTCGTCGCGCACCGCATGCGCCGAGACCACGCGTCCGTTGCGGTCCGCGCCCTTGATCGCGGTAACGCCCATCGCGCCGCGGTGCTTGCGCTCGTAGGCGTTGAACTCCGTGCGCTTGCCGTAGCCGTTCTCTGTGGCCACGAGCAGCGTCTTCGAGTCGTCCACCACGTCGAGCGAGCACACGGCGTCGCCTTCGCGCAGCTTGAGGCCGCGCACTCCCGTGGCGGCGCGGCCCATGCGGCGCACTTCGTCGGAGCAGAAGCGCGTGCCGATGCCGTTGCGGGTGATCATCACCACGTCCTCGCCCGGCTTCACGAGGCGCACCTCCACGAGCTCGTCGCCCTCCTCGATGTTGATCGCGCGGATGCCGTTGCGGTTGACGTTCTTGAAGTCGCCGAGGAGCGTCTTCTTCACCGTGCCGTTCTTCGTGGCGAACATCACGTCCACGTCGCCCTCGAAGCTGCGGATCGGCAGGAGCTGGAGCACCTGCTCGCCGGGCTGGAGGTTGAGGAAGTTGACGAGCGGCTTGCCGAAGCTCGTGCGGGGGGCCTCGGGGATCTCGTAGGCGTCCTTGAGGAATAGGCGGCCGGTGTTCGTGAAGAACATGAGCGAGTCATGCGTCTCGGCAACGAAGACGAGCCTGAGGAAGTCCTCGTCCTTGAGCTGCGCGCCCTTGATTCCGCGTCCGCCGCGGTTCTGCTCCTTGTACTCGGTGAGCGGCACGCGCTTGACGTAGCCGCGGTTGGAGAGCGTGATCACGCAGGGCTCGTCGGCCACGAGGTCCTTGAGCGACACCTCGTTCTCGTCTAACGTTATCTCGGTGCGGCGGCGGCCGTCCGCCTTCGAGGCGAACTTCTCCTTGAGCATCGCGAGGTCGTCCTTGATGATCTGATAGACGCGCCCGGCGTCGGCGAGGATCGCCTCGAGGTCGGCGATCGTCACGAGCAGCGCGGCCAGCTCCGCCTCCAGCTTCTCGCGTTCGAGGCCGGTGAGCTGGTAGAGGCGCATCTCGAGGATCGCGTTCACCTGCGCGTCGGAGAAGCCGTATGCGGCCTGCAGGCGCGTCTTCGCCTCGTCCTTGTTGGAGGAGGATCGGATGATCTTCACCACGTCGTCGAGGTTGGCGATCGCGATGAGCAGGCCGTCGAGGATGTGCTTGCGCGCCATTGCCTTGGCGAGGTCGAACTTCGTGCGGCGTGTGATCACCTCGAAGCGGTGGTTCACGTAGCAGCGGAAGAAGTCCTTGAGGTTCATTATCCTCGGGCGGCCCTGGTCGATGGCGAGCATGATCGCGCCGAAGGTGGTCTGCAGCTCGGTGTGCCTGTAGAGCTTGTTGAGCACGATCTGCGCAATGGCGTCGCGCTTGAGCTCCACGACCACGCGGATGTCCTCGGCGGACTCGTCGCGTATGTCCGAGATGCCCTCGATGACCTTGTCCTTCACGAGCTCGGCCATGTGCTTGATCATCTCGGTCTTGTTCACCGTGTAGGGGATCTCGGTGATCACGATGCGCTCGCGGTCGCCCTTCCACTCCTCGATCTCGGCCTTGCCGCGCACGCAGAGCTGCCCCCTGCCCAGCTTGTACATGGCGCGTATGCCGTTCATGCCGCACACCTGCGCGCCGGTGGGGAAGTCTGGCCCCTTCACGAACTGCATCAGCTCGTCGATGGAGCAGTCGCGGTGGTCAACGTAGTAGGAAATGCCGTCGCAGAGCTCGCCGAGGTTGTGCGGCGGGATGTTCGTGGCCATGCCGACGGCGATGCCGGAGGAGCCGTTGAGGAGCAGATTGGGAAGCTTCGCGGGCAGGACGGTGGGCTCGTCCAGCGTCTCGTCGAAGTTCTTCATCATGTCCACGGTGTCCTTCTCAAGGTCCGCAAGCATCTCCTCCGCGGCCTTCTGCATGCGCACCTCGGTGTAGCGCATCGCGGCCGCGCCGTCGCCGTCGATGGAACCGAAGTTGCCATGGCCGTCGACGAGCGGCACGCGCAGGGAGAACGGCTGGGCCATGCGCACGATCGTGTCGTAGATCGAAGAGTCGCCGTGCGGGTGGTACTTGCCCATCACCTCGCCCACGACGCGGGCGGACTTCATGAACTTCGCCCCCGACGTGACGTTGAGCTTGTACATGCCGAAGAGCGAACGCCGGTGCACAGGCTTGAGCCCGTCGCGCGCGTCCGGCAGGGCGCGCCCGATGATCACGCTCATCGAATAGTCGATGTAGTCGCGGCTCATCTCCTCGACGATGTTCACGTCCTCCATCAGCGCTGCGGCGGCCGCTGGCGCCTGCTGGGCTGACTCATCTGCTGCTTCGTTTTTCTCTTCGTCGCTCATGGCATTTTCCGGCTCCGCGCCTACTGGCGCAGAGCCTAAGTTTTCCTTGTTGATTTACGAGGAATATTATACCATAAATCGGCGATGGAACCAAATGAAATCCGTGGTTCGTGGTTCGGGGAGGCTACCGCACGTACATTACGACGCCAGTTGCGGGCACGGTTATAACCGCCTCGTACACGACATTGTTGGCCATCGTCAGAACGACGTGCCAGTCGTCTTCGGCGGACGTACCGGGAAGACGTCAACCGCAGGCTCGGCGCCCATCTCAAGCTCCAGAAGTCCACCGTTTTTCACTTCTTTCGTCGTTATCCACGCGCGGTCGAGCGGCTTGCCGTTCAGCTTGGCTGAGCGTATGTATGTGTTCGTCTTCGAAAGGCTGTTCGCACGGATGGTGAAGCTCTTGCCCTTTGCGTACTTCGGGTCGAGACGGAACGACACCTCGGGGAACATCGGGCTCGTGAGAATCCACACGCCACTTCCGGGGCATTCCGGATGGAGTCCGCTAGCCGCGAGAATGTACCATGCGCTCATCTGCCCTTCGTCCTCGTTGCCCACATATCCGTACACTTCGTTCCCGTACGCGCCTTCGCAGATGCGGCGCGTCCACTTCTGCGTGAGCCACGGCCTGTCGCAATACGGAAACATGAACGGAACGAGGTGCGTGACTTCGTTGGGATGGTTGTAGCAGTCGCCCCACATGAAGTTCGCAGGCGCCTTGTCGAAAAACATCTCAAGCTCACCGGCAAACTTCTTCGCGCCGCCGAGGAGCTCCATCAGGCCGTAGACGTCGTGCGGCACGAACCATCCCTGCTGCCAGGGGTTGGACTCCACCGCGCCCTGCCCGTGCACATGCCTTCCGCGCCACGGCGTCCACGATCCATCCGCCTTGCGGCTTCGCAGCCAGCCCGCCTCCTCGCTCCAGATGTTCTTGTACCATCCGGCGCGTTCGTAGTAGCGCCTCGCGTCGTCCTTCTTGCCGAGCATCTCCGCGAACTTGCCCATGCACCAGTCGTCGTAGGCGTATTCGAGCGTCACGGAAAGCGAATTGGGCGTCCAGCCGCAGGCGGCATTTCCGCGCCGGCGGGAAGTGGCTTCGGCAAGACGCCAGGCGGCCTCGGCGTCCCAGCCGCGGATGCCCTTTTCGTATGCGTCAGCAATGCAGGGGATGATGGGATTTCCGACCATGCAGCTCGACGTGCATCCGAAGAGGTCCCAGACAGGCAGCGTGTCGCGCGGACCTAGTTCCATCCAGCGAATCATGGAGCAGATCGTGTCGTTCACGATGTCGGGCCGGATCAGCGTGAGAAGCGGCATCTCGCTGCGGAACACATCCCAGCCGCTGAACACAGTGCGCGCGGTGAAACGCTCGTTGCGGTATATCTTGCCGTCGCTGCCCATGTACCTGCCGTCCACGTCGCCGATCATGCGCGGGTCGACGAGCGCGTGGTAGAGGCACGTGGCGAACACGACGCGGTCGTCCACGCTGCCGCCCTTCACCTTCACGCCGGCGAATGCGTCGCTCCAAAGGGCGAGTGACGCGGCGCGCACACGCTCGAAGTCGAAGTCGGGGATGTCGTTCGCGAGATTCTTCCTTGCGCCTTCCTGATCGACGTACGAAAGGCCTGCGCGCATTAGGATCTGTTCGCCTGGGGCCGTCTCGAACTCGGCGAAGAAGCCCGTGTTCGCGCCGGTGTATTCACGGCAGCCTTCGAGCACCTTCTCCTTGTCCCACACGCCGTACTTCTTGAAAGGCTTCGAGAAGACGCAGGTGTAGTTGACGACGTAGCGGACGCGTCCCGCGCCACGCCCCCATCCGCCGTCCTCCCACGGGCACTCCATGCGCCCTTCTATCGTGCGCTCGTCCACCACCTTCACGTGCTGGCGCGAATGCTTCAGCCAGCGTCCGATCTGTCCCACGCGGCGGCCAAGGTCGATCTGAACGCGCGCCTCCTTCGACTCCGGGAAGGTGAAGCGCAGAATGCCGGCGCGCGGCGCGGCGGCCATCTCGGCACGTATGCCGTAGCGATCGAGCGTGACGGCGTAGTAGCCCGCTTCGGCCACCTCGCGCTCGTGCGAGTAGGCGGACTTCGCCTTCTCGCGGTCGAGCATTCTCTCACCTGTAGTCGGCATCACCTGGAAGTTGCCGAATTCACCGTACCAGCCCACTCCCGAAAGGTGCATGAAACTGAAGCCCTCAATCGTCTCGTGGTGGTACGAGTATCCACAGCCGTTGTCGCCGCCAGTGATCGTGTCGGGCGAAAGCTGTATCATGCCACATGGCGTGGCGGCGCCGGGGAACGTCTTGCCGAGGCCGTGCCCGCCAAGCGCGCTGCGCGGATGCTGGGTGACGGCGCCGATGAACGGGTTCACCTCGCGGGCCATGTCGTCACACGGCTTCTCGCCGCCGAAGGAGTAAGGACGCGAACCGTTCCACCACGTGAGCATCGACTTTGGCGAGAAAGCTTTCGTGCGCTCGTCGAGAAGCCGCCACGTCTCGCCGTCAGAAGAGCACCATATCGCCCACGACGTGGGGTTGCGATCTGGGAAGCGGTCGGTGTCGTCCACGCTGCAGAAGTTGTACTTCGCCACCGGCTTTGCGTCGTCTCCCAGGCGGAAGCAGATGTAGAGCCAGCTTGCGGGATCGTCTTCGTGCAGCGCGAGCTTTCCAACGCAGAGCTTCGTCTTTGGATTGCCGTCGAAGAGCTTTTCGGCGGTCTCCCGCGCGAAGTTCCTGCGCGACGCGAAGCACTCGCCGGAAGCGAGGGACTTCGGCTCGCATGGATCAACAAGCTTCATGCCGCCGCCGTTCACGCGCGAACCGTCCGCCGCATATAGCGAGAACTCGCCCAGCTGCACGATGTCGCCGCCTTTTATCTCGCGGATTGCGAGGCGGTAGTACTTCTCCGCGATCTCGCCGCCGGAAAGCGCATGAGCGGCCGCAATGCACGCGGCGACTGCGCAGAATCTGGATACAACCACCTTCATGACAACTCTCCTCAATTCGCAGTCGTGCTCCACGCGGTGAAGCGCGGCGTCGCCTAGCGGGAAATCTCGTCGAGGGCGTCCACCATCAGGCGGCGGGCGTGCTCGTCGCGCAGCTTCGAGGTCTGGCTTCCCACCACCACCACGATCGCGCGCTTGCCGTTGCGGCTAGCAGTCAGGACAATCGACGAGCCGCCGGCGTCGATGTAGCCGGTCTTGAGCCCGTCAACCTCGCTCTCGCCCTTCTCGTTCAGAATCTTCTGCTTGTCCTTCACGAGGATGTTGTTGTGGTTCACCATCTTGAGCGGATTGCCGGCGCCGTCGGTGACTGTGCAGAGCTTCGTCTTCGTGAAGCGGAACACCTCCGGGTAGCGCAGCACGGCGCGGGCGAGCTTCACGAGGTCGCGGCAGGTGGACGTGTCGAACGGACGCTTCGAGCCGGGAGGCGGCGGGTAGCCGTTCGGCGTCTCGTAGTGCGTGTTCTTCATGCCAAGCTCCTTGGCCTTACTGTTCATGCGCATCACAAAGGCCTGCAGGTCGCCGGGCTGTATCTCGCGCCCGGTACTCTTCGCGGTGGAGTTCTCCGCGAGCAGCACGGCGGCGTCGTTCGCGCTCTTCACCATGATGGACATCAGAAGATCGTCCACCGTCATCGACTGGCCCGGCTTCAGCCCAACCACGCTAGGCTTCTCCCTGCTGCAGCGGACGCTCGCCGTCACGCGCGTGGTGGGGTCGTACTTGAGCGCATGCATGTCCTCGATGCACAGGAGAAGCGTCATGAGCTTCGTCACCGAGGCGGGACGAGCCACCACGTCGGCATTGCGCTCGAAGAGCACTCTTCCCGTGGCTGCGTCAACCGCTATCGCCCCCACGTACGGGGTGCGGCGGAACGCAGTTTCCGGCGGAGTGCGCGCCAATGCGAGCGAGCACGCGAACGCCGCCGATGCACAAGCGAGAATCGTCTTCTTCATCATGCTTCTCCTTTTCTTTTGCCCATCCGTGTGGCGTCAGTCGTCGTCGAGCCCGCCTAGCAGCACGTTCGAGCCTGCGGGCGCCTTGGCCTGCGGCAGAACGCGTCCGCCGTTGAGACGCACGAGGTCCGCGAGAATGCGAAGGCCCTCGTCCAGCACCACATCGTCCTTCCTGTTCGCGGGATTGTAGCCGCTGTTCTCCTGAAGCTCGATGGCGGCGTCCACCGCGTTGTCGCGCTTGAACTGCGCCTTGCGCTCGGAGACGCTCAGCGGAATCGTCTTGCGGGCCGAGCACTCTTCAGCCCACTTCACCTTCTCGAGATGCTTCTTCCATGCCGGATTCTTAGCCAGGCGCTCCTCCGAGGCGCGGCGCAGCTCGGGGATGAACTTGTTCAGATCCCAGCTGGCGCTGAAGTCGCTGCCCTCGATCTCGTCCCACGGAAGCGGATACTTGAGCCCTCTCTCGCCCTTGTAGTACTCGTCGTCGAACACGGATGGAAGCAGTATGTCGCTCTCAACGCCCTTGAACTGCGTCGACGCGCCCGTCACGCGGTAGAAGCGTCCGTCCGTCACCACAGCGGCGCTCTCGCCGCCGTTGTTGAACTCGCTCACCGTCTGGGCCGTGCCCTTGCCGAAGGTCTGCGCGTCGCCAGCGACCACCGCGCGCCCAAGGTCCTGCAGCGTTGCCGGCACGAGCTCGCCCGCGCTTGCGCTTGCGCGGCTCGTGAGCACCAGCACCGGCACTTCGCACACCGTAGAGTTCGCCGGCACGGGAAGAGTGATGTCGCCGCCAGTGCCTCTCATCCTCACGGCAGGACCGCTTCGCACGAAGAGGCCGATCACCTTCACGGCATCGTCGAGCGAGCCGCCGTTGTTTCCGCGCAGGTCGAAGAGGACTCCGCACACGCCCGCCTTCTTCAGCTTCTCGAGCTCCACGCGCAGATCCTCCGCGCACGAACGGCCCTTTGAGCCGCCGGCCGGCGCCGCAGCGTAGAACGACGGCAGGCGCAGATAGCCGGCCTTGAGGCGCTTGCCGGCCACGTCGATCTCGACGACCGATGACGTAGCGGCCTCGTCGTCCATCGGCACCTCGTCGCGCACGATCGTGTAGCGCGCCACGCGTCCGTCGGGGTGCCTCACCTCAAGCGTAATCTTCTCGCCCTTCTTTCCGGCGAATAGCGCCACAACCTCCCTCGTGGAGAGGCCGTCGGTCTTCTTGATCTTGCCGTCGCCCTTCGGCGCCACGCCTGTTATCACGTCGCCCGGCTTGATGCGCCCGTCCTTAGCGATCGGACCGCCAGGCAGCACGCGCTTCACCTTTATGCCGCCGTCCTTGAGCGTCCATTCCACGCCCACGCCGCACATTGTGAGGTTCATGCCCGTCTTGAAGGCCCTGTACTCCTCCTTCGTGAGATAGAGCGTGTGAGCGTCGTATGCGGAAGCGACTGCGGCGATGAAGTCTTCGCAGGCCTCGTCCGGACGCCGCTTGAGCTCGGCGGCGAGCTCGTCAACGTACGACTTCGCGAGGGCGGCGGCGGCCCTCTTCACGCCGCCCGTCTCGCAGCTCATGAACTCGTCCAGCACCTCGCCCTTGAGGCGCATGCGCCACTGCGCGTCGCGCTCTTCGCCGCGCGCCAGCCATGGCTTGCCCTCGCGCTTGTACTGGAACGAGCCGCCATTGAACTCGAACTTCGCATTGGCCAGCTCGTTCGTGGCGAACTCCACGCGCTCACGCAGCCGGGCGCGATAGACGTCGCGCAGCCTGAAGGCGAATGAGAAGTCGCCCTTTCTGAAGGCGTCGTCGAGCTTGAGCAGGCGCTTCTCGAACTCGGCGATGTCGGTGTCGAGGAACACCATGTGGTCCGCGTCGCACGACTCCACGAGGTTGGTCCACGCGCGGCGGGATATCTCGTTGTCGGGCGCACGCCTCGTGAGGTGGTGCTCGGCAAGCGCGTTGCACACCGACTGCGCCGTCTTGCGGTATCGCGCCGCAGCCTTTGCGTCGGGCGATTTCCGCGCCGGGCGCCCCTGAACCGTGACAGCCGCCGCGCACGCGAGCGCCGCGGCAGCTATGACCGAAATCCGCCTCATGTCATCACTCCTCGTCGTCGCCGTCTATCGCGGTCTTCACCATCGCCGAAAGAGCCTTGCCGAGCTCCTCGGCGGGAAGGCGCATGAGCGCGCGGTACGCCGCGCCGTCGCGCCAGCCGAACAGCCATACAGACATCGCGGCCGCGGAATCTTCAGAATTGCCGGCGCCCATCCGCAACCTCGCGGCGAACATGGGCGTCTTCGCCTGCGCATGCTCCGGCAGGGCTTTCGCGAACCCGGCTCCCAGCACGTCGAGCTTTCCTGGCTTGAAGCCGGCATCCTCTCCGCGCACCTCGAACGTGCCCTTGTCTTGCGTCAACTTGCCGGACATCAGATGCTCGCCCTTCTTGACCTTCGTCCCCTTGGGCGGCACCGGCGGATTTTCGGCGAACGGCACCGCGCCGTCCAGGCCGTAAGCTCCGAACACCATGCTCTTCGCACCGGCATCGTCCTCCGCCACATGAAAAGCGACGTACGAGCTCGCGGCCTTGCCCTTGCGGAACGCCGCCATCGCGCGCGCCATGAATGCCGCCGACTTTGCGAAGGCCGACATCTCGACATTCTTGGCATCCTTCTTCGCAAGCTTCTCCAGATGGTCGCCGAACGCGGCGAAAACCCAGTCCAGAAACGCCGCGCCGCGCCGGCCGAGTTCGCCGCCGCACGCGACGGGCGCGCACACGAACGCAAGCGCCGACTCGTCGGACATGCCCCGGAACTTCATCGCATCCTGCGAAAGCGGCTTCGTCGTCGCCTTTTCGAGGTCGCTTCCCTTGACCGCATCGAGCTTCACGCGCACGTCAAGGCCGCTCGCCGAAACGCCCAGCACCACGCGCATGTTCCCTACCTGCCTATACAGCATCTCCTTCACAAACGGCGCGAACTCCGGACCGGGGAAACCTTCAGGCATAAGCTCCTCGGCCCCTTCGCCCGCCTTCACGCCCACACCCGCCTTGTCGCCACCGTTCTGCACCACCTGAACTTCGGCGATCTGCTTTGCGAAGTCCATGTCGTCAAAAGCGGCCTTCGGGATTTTAGCCACGTCGACTGAGACGGCCGCAATCCCCTTCTTCAGCGGCTTGGGGAACGGCTCGCCGCCCTTGGCCGCCATCAAAAGCGCGAGTTCGCGCTTCTGCGAGATGTACACCCAGAGCCCGTCCTTCGAGAACGTGGCGTATTCCGTGACAGGCGTCTCTTCACCGCCTGGCAGAAGAGGCGTCTTTGTCTTGTACGTCATAACGCCATCTACGATCTTCTTTTTCGGATGCGCCTTGCGCCACGCTTCCACTCCTCCCGCAAGCGGCCATGCGGTCACGTCCATCGTGTTCGTGCCGTCGGTGAAGAAACGCGAGCCGAACACCGCGTCAGGCCTCGGCGTACCGAACCTCTTGGCGGCATTGCTCTGGGCAATCGCCTGCGGCAGGAGCATCGGAAGCATCGGGAACTGCGTCATGGAGGCAAGCGCTCCCAGCTGCGGCTCCATCGCCTTCATCGAGGCAACCTGGGCCTCGCCAACGTCGATCCACTCGGCCTGCGAGACTGCGGCCATGCCCAGTGCAAAGGCGCAGACTAGCGCCTTGATGGCGCGAGCCGCAAGGCGGGCGCCGCCAACCGCAGCTGAGTCCGCCACGTCCAGAGTCTCAGTCTTCGCGCCGAACACGCGCTCGATCACTCCGCGTATTCCGCGAGAGCGCGAGGCGCCGCCCGTCACGAGTATCTTCCCGAAGTCGCCGATCCACTTTGTTCTTTCACGCATGTTGTTCATCTGTGCCTCCACTATTGCACGTATCTTGACTTCGTTCGAAGCGGAGGCCCAGTCGAAGTTGGCCTCTATTCCCGTGGCGTCGTGACGGGGCGTTATCTCCGTCTCGAAATAAGGGAACGCGCTCTTTCCATTGTTTCCGGGCGGCGTGAGCTCGAACGCCGTCTCGTCGAAGAACTTCCAGTCGACGCCGCACTCCTCCTTCACGCGCTCGCGGGCAAGCGAGCCGTTCTTGAAGCATGACAGCGACATGAAGCCGCCGGCCGGATTTCCGAATACATGCCCGAAGCCGTCGGGATCCGTGCGGAAGTCGCGCATCGCGGCGAAGAACGTGTCGCTCGTTCCAAGCGACA